>JAABQN010000060.1 GCA_011391455.1 Nitrospiraceae bacterium | reverse complement strand
ACATCACAACGAAAAGACTCCATGCCGTATGGGGGAGGTCAGTACTTTGCGGAACGATCTGCCGTTTTTTTGTCATGAAAACCTGCGAGCCAAATGAACCTGGAAATATCACAAGTAGGAATCATCTAATTCGATGCCTCACGTAAGTGGTCGATTCTACTAGCCATTGAATCGTCCTAACATCCGTTATTACTCGTTGAAGCATTCTGGCATTCGTTGTGCTCATACGCCAACCCGGGTTGAGTCTAGTCTTCCTAGGCCTTTGAAGACTCACCAATAAGTGTTCAGCCCCGTAACATTTTTGAAGGAGGCTAGCGATGAAGAAGTCCAAGATAGCAGTATGTCTGTCAGTTGCCGCACTCATGGGAACCCTCCTGACCCCAGCCCTTTCACTTGCAGCTGTCAGACAGCAAAACATGCCGGTTCAGGCTCAGGTGAATGTCAATTGTAACTTTACATCAACTCCCACGATGAATTTCGCAAGCTATGATCCGGCCGATGTCAACGCCGCGGCCCCGCTCGCCGGCAGCATCGGGGTGGATGTTCGTTGTACGAGAGGCGCAATCGTGACGATCGGGATCGATGCTGGGCTCCATGCTGGAACCGTAGTTGGTTCCACCAGAGCCATGCAACTTGGAGCAACGACCAACCGGCTGGGGTATGATTTCTACCAGGACGCCGCATTTCTCACCCCGTGGACAAATGCCGCCCCAGGCCTGTACAGTCACACCGCCATTAACAACGCCTCAGCTACTGTAACAATTCATGGAAGGGTGCCGGGGGGTCAGGATGTACCGGCAGGAACCTACGATGACACTGTTATCGTGACGGTTACCTACTAATCCGCACGAATCAAGACAGGTGAGAGCGTGACCTACGCTCTTGACGCAATGCACAGTACCGCAGCTTGATTCCAAACATGGAATCAAGCTGCGGTGTTTTTTAACGGAGTTGTGATGATTCAGCATGGTCCACGCACTTGGCTGCCGATTGTAGGATTAATACTCAGCATCGCCCTGCTCATAAGCGCCTCCCTTCCCTCAGGGGTACAGGCCGGGGCCCTGAGCATCAGCCCGGTACGGATCACGCTGGCGGCAGGAACCACGAGTGGGTTGATGACGGTCCGAAATGAGTCGCCTGATCCGGTCCGTCTCCAACTCACCCTTCACGCATGGTTGGAGAGCCCGGATGGCGCCATGCAACTCGCTCCAACCGAAGACCTAGTGGTCTTTCCCGGGCTCCTTCAACTGAAGCCGAACGAGTCACGAAAAGTCCGGATCGGACTCCCCGCTCAGCAGGACATCACTATCGAGAAGACCTATCGAGTCTTTCTTGAGGAATTACCCGGCTCTTCCAAGCTCGAACATAACCAGGTGCGGGTATTGGCGCGAATCGGTGTTCCGATCTTTCTTCAGCCACGTGAACCAAAACCAGGCTGGGCGCCCGCTGTCTCTCACCCTGACGACAAGGGGTTTCACCTTCAGCTGAAGAACACCGGAAACGTGCATCTCATTCTTCAAGAAGTCACGGTGCGTGGCATAGGTCTCAAAGACCAGACCATCTTCGACCAGACGTTAAAGGGCGGCTATCTACTGGCCGACTCAGTCCGCACCCATACCATCAACGTTCCGCTCGCTGACCGGGCCAAACTGACAGCATGCCGAGTACACCTCGTCACACCCGATGGGCCCCATGACGAAACAGTGGCATGCCCGCCAGGACTCCTGAAGCAATAGCCCGGCTCGACGCGGGAGAAGAGACGGGACCGTTTCGATGCTGAAACCTTGGCGTACATGGGCAGAGTTCTTCTGCGCAACCCTCGCCTGTGCGCTGCTGTGGATGCCTCTGCCCGCATGGAGCGCCGACGAGCCTCCCGGCACCGAACAGCGGGCCATCCTGGACTTGTTCGTCAATGAGGCCGCGTCGGGAGAAACAACCGCCGTGCTTCAGAGCGGGGATGTAGCGGTGAAAGTTTCCGACCTGTTACAGGCAGGGCTGCACGATTTTGCCGGGACGCGACGGATCATCTTCGGGGCAGAACATGTCGCACTTGCATCGCTAGCGCCAGGCATCACATTCCAGATGGATGAAGCCAGCTTGGCGTTGCGGGTCACAGCGGACCCGAAGTTCCTCCCAAAGACATCGTTGAACTTTCGGCAAGCACGGCCGCCGGGAACCGTCTATCGCACTGACACAAGCGCGTTCCTCAACTATAGCGTCAGCGCGAACGACTTCAAACAAGTCCAGGCGTTTGGTGAGATGGGCATGAACTATGAGGGGCACCTGCTTTCGTCCAACATCTCACGGCGAGCAGACGGATCCATTGTACGGGGCCCCACCTTGCTCAGGCTTAACGATCCGATTGAGCTCCGGCAGGGGCAAGTGGGAGACATGTTTGCCACATCGGCCAATCCACTGGGCGGCGCGGCCTTTCTCGGAGGGATCGGCATCACGAGGGAATTCAACCTCGATCCATACTTCTATCGGTTCCCCGTTCCCGGCCTGTCCGGAACCGTGCTCACTCCTTCCCGCTACGAAGTGTATGTGAATGATCAGTTGGTCCGTCGCGGCGAACTGCAGCCCGGACGCTTCGATCTGGCCAACCTGCCTGCATCCGCCGGAAGCGGGAACATTCGTATCGTGACTCAGGATAGCTTTGGCCGAACACAGGAAGTCGGATCGCCCTACTACCTTTCAACAAGGTTACTGTCGCCCGGCCAACAGGAATACGCCTACCACGCCGGCTTCGTGCGAAACGATATCGTGACACAGAGCTTTCAGTATCAGGCCCCCGCCTTTATGGCTCGTCACCGAGTCGGCGTACTCGATACACTTACGCTGGGCCTCCGTGTGGAAGGGGACACCAACCTCATCTCGGGAGGGCCAACTCTGTCTTCCCGCATGCCCTTCCAGCTGGGAGAGGTGGAGCTATCCGTCGCCACCAGCTATCAAGGCGGCGATTCCGGCACCGCCGCTTCAATCGCCTATGTGTACTGGGGAAAGCACTTCAGCCTCGGAAGCACGCTGATCGCCATGTCTCCGCACTATTCAACGATCAGCCTGTCGGCCCAAGCAGATCGCAGGCTGTGGAACGCGGTCGGATTCATCGGCATGCCCCTGGGTCCTCGTGCCAGCGTCACCCTCCAATACGCACAGGGATCGAGTCGAGACCATGGCGCCGTATCGAGTTACGGCGCCAACGGCAGCGTACGGCTGTCTGATCGATTCTCCTTGTTCTCCTCGGCAAACCATTCGGCCTCACAGTTGACCGATGCCTCGACGTCTGTCTTTGTGGGCCTGAACATCATTCTTGGTCAGTCAACCAATGCCACCGCCTTCCTCGAACGCCAGGACGGGAACGACAATGCCGGACTTCGGGTTCAAAAAGGGCTGCCTGCATATAGCGAAGGCTATGGCTACCTTGTCAATGCCAGCACCGGCGAACGCCAACGCGCAGATGGGTTGTTCCAATACCAGGGCCCCTATGGGCGCTATGAACTCCAACACACCATGACCGACGGCCGAGATAGCACGAGGATGAGCGCCGCCGGCGCCCTGGTGACAGTGGGAACCTCCGTTGCTGCGACAAGACCTGTGACCGACAGCTTCGCCGTGATCAAGGTTCCAGGCGTCGAAGGGGTTCGAGGGTATCTGTTCAATCAAGAAGTCGGACGCACAAACAGCCGGGGGGATTTGGTGGTCCCGAACATGCTGTCTTACTACGGAAACACTTTGAGCATCGAAGACAAGGACATTCCCCTGGGGTATCGCATCGATGCGACCCAGCAGACGCTGGCCCCGCCCCTCAGAGGCGGCGTGTTGGCCTCGTTCCCGGTCCACCGGCTGCAAGCCATCATGGGATCGATCCGCCTTACGGAAGAGGGCCGCGAAATCATTCCGGCGCACGGTGAGTTCAGAATCGACAGCGGCGTCACGCGCTACGAGTCGCCGCTGGGGAAAAACGGCGAGTTCTATTTCGAGAATCTCCCGGCCGGACAACATTCGGGCATCATCGAATTCAACGGACGCCAATGCCCGATCAACATCGAAGTGCCTCAGTCGGCCGAGTCGTTTGTGAAACTGGGAATCTTGACATGCTCCGCCACCGCACTCTGAGAAGCGCCCGAATGATCCTTGCCACGGCTCTCTTTTCCATGGCTGTTCCCGATATGGCGCAAGCGGTCTGTCAGATCAACCTTTCAACCCTTAACTTCGGGAATTATGATCCCCTGGAGACCAGCCCTGTCGATTCGGTCGGCAACCTGATGTACTTTTGCTCGCAGCCTGTTCCTTTCGTCACCATTACCATCGATCGAAGCGGAGCGGAAAATGTTGTCAATCGACGCATGAACAATAATTCCGGCGGACAAGACACCGCCTTGCTCTACAACATCTATCTCGATGCTGGGCGAACAGCCATCTGGGGCGATGGTACACAGGGATCACAAATCTGGTCGGCTCCGAACCCTGCCGTGCGCACAAGAATAAACGTGCCGATCTATGGTCGCATTCCAGCAGGACAGAACGTCGGTGTCGGTGGCTACGGTGATACCCTGACGATCACGATCAACTACTAATCGCGAGTTGCAGATCTTGCAGCCGGATCAAAAGCAGGTCAAGCGTTCTGACCTTTTCCGTATTCTTCTCTTGCCCCACCTCTCCCTCTCATCCTTTATCCCTCAGTCTCCCGCCTTCCCCCAACCCCTTACGCCTCACGTTCTCCAAGGTTTGACAGCCCCCAGGCCATTTGTTACGCTCCGCGCCGGTTCTTGGCCTATTGAATAAGCCTGGTTTCCACCTCCATGAACATCAAGGACTATCTCGAACAGAAACGGGTCGATGTGGATCGGTTCCTCGATTCCGTCATGCCCGGCACCGCCACACCACCCACCACGCTCCATGAAAGCATGAGATACAGTCTCATGGCGGGAGGGAAGCGAGTCCGCCCGATCCTGGCCATCGCCGCAGCAGAAGCGGTGGGGCAGCCGGCGCCGGGTTTGATGCCGATCGCCTGTTCGCTGGAACTGATCCACACCTACTCCTTGATTCACGACGACCTGCCCGCGATGGACAACGACGACTTCCGGCGCGGAAAGCCGACGAATCACAAGGTCTATGGCGACGCGATGGCCATCCTGGCCGGCGATGCGTTGCTGACGATGGCCTTCGATCTCTGCAGCCATCCTGATCTGATGAAGGGCTGCGACCCGGCGCGCCAGGTACGGCTGATTCAAGAACTGGCTTACGGCTCAGGGAATATGGGGATGGTGGGCGGGCAAGTGTTCGACATCCAGGCCGAAAACAAAGACATCGACCTCCCGACGCTCCAGAACATCCACAAGCATAAGACCGGCATGTTGATTCGCGCAGCGGTGCGGATGGGCGCCCTGGCCGCCGGCGCGCAGGACCGCCAACTGGACGACCTCACGAGTTATGCCGAGGATGTGGGGCTAGCCTTTCAGATCGCGGACGATGTACTCAATGTGACGGGAACGCGCGAGGAACTGGGCAAGAACCCCAACACCGATGCGGAGCGAGGCAAGAAAACCTACGCGACGTTCTACGGAGCCGAGGGAGCCAGGAAACTGGCGGACGACTGCGTGGCCCGCGCGATCGCCCGCCTCTCCCCCTTCGGTCCGGCCGCCGACCCGCTCCGCGAGCTGGCGCGGTATATCACCTCGCGGAAAAATTAGTGCTGAGTGCTGAGCCATGAGTGCTGAGACAAACACGAGACAATACCTCCGAATACGCGGCTCAGACAGCAACCATGTCTTAACCCTCCTCACTCAGCACTCAGCACTCGTTACTCAGCACTTCTCATGAAGGTTCTCGTCACTGGCGCAACCGGATTCGTTGGCGGCGCAGTGGTGCGAGCGCTGGTCAAGAGCGGTATCGACGTCCGCGTCCTAGCCCGATCCGGAGCCGACCTCCAGAATATTCAAAATCTGACCGTCGAGCGGGTCGAAGGCGATCTGCGTGATCAGGCCTCGTTGCGTAGATCGCTCACCGGCTGTCGACAACTCTACCATGTGGCGGCACACTATGCGCTCTGGGCCAAAGATCCTTCGATCTTTTACGATATCAACGTCACCGGCACCAAGAATCTACTGGAAGCGGCCCGCGACGTCGGTGTCGAACGGATTGTCTACTGCAGCACCATCGGCGCGATCGGCCTCCCGCCAGGCGGAGGGCTCGGCACGGAAGAGACGCCCGTCTCGCTCGAACAGATGGCCGGCCACTACAAACGGTCGAAGTATCTGGCTGAGCAAGAGGTCTTGAAGCTCGCGAAAGCACGACTGCCGGTCGTCATCGTGAATCCGAGTGCCCCGGTCGGCGCAGGCGACGTGAAGCCGACTCCAACAGGACAAGTCATCGTGGATTTCATGAAGGGCCGCATGCCAGCCTACATCGAAACCGGGATGAACATCGTAGACGTCGATGATGTGGCAGCCGGTCATCTGCTCGCGATGGAGAAGGGACGGATCGGCGAGCGCTACATTCTGGGCAATAAAAACCTCATGCTGCGCGAGGTGTTCGAGATCATGAGCCGATTGACCGGCATCAAGGCGCCCACGATCAAGCTGCCCAGATTGGCAATTCTCCCGTTAGCCTATGCCAACCAATGGATTGCGAATCTCACAGGCCATCCGCCACGCATCCCACTTGAAGGCGTGAAGATGGCGAAATACAAGATGCACTACGATTGCAGCAAAGCGATCAGGGAACTTGGTATCCCACTCACGCCGCCGGAAGTCGCGCTTGAAAAGGCGGTACGCTGGTTCAGGTCTCACGGCTATGTGTAGCCGTGAAAGTTCTGAGTTAAGAGTTCTGAGTTTTGAGTTGTCAGAAAAATAGAAACTCCAAAGCAAGTGCTTCATGTTCTGAGTACGATACACCAATCGAATCAACATTCCGACCCTCAAGACCACACTAAATTCGCCTTGTGAGACCTCGCCAACTCAGAACTCAAAACTCATAACTCAGAACTGATGGACCAGATTACTCTTCTCTATAAGACCATCCTCTTCCGCCCCTACGTCTTCGCCTTTCTGGCTGCCTTCTTGTTCGCCGCGATCAAGCTGATCGGCTGGCCACGAACCTGGCGGTTCTGGCTGGTTAGCTGGGCTACGGCCTTCGTCTGTGAATTTTCCTCTACCAGAACCGGCATTCCCTTCGGATGGTACCACTACAACGGCTCGACGGTGGGCCAGGAGCTCTACTTCTTCGACGTCCCGTTCATGGACTCGATCTCATTCAGTTTTCTTCTCTACGCTGCCTATTGCGTCGCGCTCTGTTTCATTCTCCCAATTGGATCGTCCTCTGCTTCCACATGGCCGATACTCAAACCGCTCCATCTTGATATGAAGGCACGAACGAGTTGGCCGGTGCTCTTGCTGACCGCTTCCTTGTTTGCCTTTATCGACATGGTGATCGATCCGGTAGCCCTCCGTGGCGACCGCTGGTTCCTGGGAAAGATTTATTACTATCCAGACCCAGGGCTGCACTTCGGCGTCCCGTTCGCCAATTATGTCGGATGGGCCGTCGTCGGGCTCATCTCCCTTGCCATCTATTTTCCGCTCGAACGCCGACTGCCCGCGCTCTCGCCTCCCCCGTCAGCCACGCATCAACTCCTGCTGGGTGTCGGCCTCTATTACGGCGTTCTGGCCTTCAACCTCAGCATGACCTTCTGGATCGGCGAATCGTTCATGGGGATGAGCGGGCTGCTCATGCATCTCCCTGTCATCGCCCTACTGTTATTTCGCCTCGCAGGGTCACGCAGCGCCTCTCTGCCTGGCTAGCCCGGTGGCAATCAGGCCAAAGACTTTGTATAGTGATGGCTTGCTGCCATGCGAACGAAACTGATCGTCTTCTTCATCGTCATGGGCGTTGGCATTGTCGGCGCCTTAGGATGGATAGGGTATCAATTGTTCACGACCGGCTTTAGCGCCAAAACCGAGCCTCATGCCCTGGAGGTCTTCATCGCGCGGCAAGTCCGCCATCTGGCCATCCCGATCGAACAACGAAACGCGCAAAATCCCATCCCCTTCAGCCCCGACGTGATCAAAGAATCGTTGGCGCACTTCGCCGACCATTGCGCCACCTGCCATGCGAACAACGGGAGTGGCCAGACGCCCATCGGCAAGAACGTCAACCCCAAAGCGCTGGACCTCCGGTTACCCGACATCCAATCGATGTCGGATGGTGAAATCTTCTGGGTAATCCACAATGGTATCCGCTTCACCGCCATGCCGGCCTGGGGAGAAGGCGACCCAGCAGAGGACAAGGAAAGTTGGAAATTGGTCCACTTCATTCGCCATCTCCCACAACTGACGCCGGAAGAACTCGACCGGATGAAAGCGCTGAATCCCAAGACGAAGCACGATCTGGAAGAAGAAGCCGCCTTCGGGGAATTGCTACAAGGAAACGACGCGGCGGCAGCAAAGACCGATCGCGGACATCACCACTAGTCTGGTTTATTTTGTTTATCTGGTTAATCTTTCAACCAAACAAACAAAACAAACCAACAACGATCTTCGTATACGGGAAAGAGGATTCACCATGTGGCTACGCTCGATTTTGATTCTCACATGTCTCTTCATTGCGACGCCAAGCTTTGCCTACGGCGCCGACCTGCACGTGCTCGGGGCGATTATGGCTATCGACGCAACCCATGTCGAAATCAAAACGCCCAAGGGCCAGACGGTAAACGTGCGGCTCAACAAGCAAACCAGGTACAGAGACGAGAGCAATCCGAAAGAGGCCAGCTGGCCCGCGGTGGGCGATCGTGTCGTCATCGCGGCCACGAAGGGCGAAAAAAAAGGCGCCAACCTGTTGGTCGCCACCGAAGTCCATTTTTCTTCAACCAAGCGCGTCCCGGTCCTCGTGCAGCCGGTTCCGCCTCAATAGTCTGATCGAATGCCTATGCTTCACGTCAGACGTGAACTCAACAACCACCTGTTTAGCGGCGGGTTTCGCGCGGCGGTCATTCGAGTCCTGATCACGGGCATCGCGGTATTTCTGGCGGTCATGATCGTGCCGGGGCTGGAAGTCGACTCGCTCAGCGCCGGACTCGCTGCGGTTCTGGTGCTCACATTTCTGAACCTATTAGTCCGGCCCATTCTCTTTGTGCTGACTCTTCCCTTGATCGTCCTCTCGATGGGGCTCTTTCTCATCGTGGTCAACGCACTCCTTCTGGAACTCACTGCTTACCTGGTCAGCGGGTTCTCGGTCACGGGATTCTGGCCGGCAGTCGGCGGCGCGATGGTGATCAGTCTGGTCACCATGATCCTCAACTCCTGGACCTCCGACCGCCACCAGACGGAACATCCTTCGTCCCCCCAACGCCCGCCTACGATTATCAATCCCGACGAATAATATAAGACCGTTATTTGGTTTATTTGGTTTGTCTCGTTTGTTTGGTTGAACGAAACTCATCAGAAGAACCAAACCAACCAAATAAACAAAACAAACCAGACCAACCAAATGAACCAGTTTTCATTGAATTGCTCGTCGTGCGTTGTTACAATGCGCGCCTGACTAGCCTAACCTACGAATGACACCCACAGCTCCACAGAACAAACCGATTCCTGAAACGCATCTCCAACGGACTTTGACTTCCGTGCTCAATGAGTTGCCGGTCGACGCGGCGCTTGCCGCCGTGTTCCACCGTGACCAAGGCCCGCTGGTCAGCCATGCCGCACGGGGGTTCACGCCTCGAGACATTCAAGCCATTCTCAGAACGCTTTCGGCCTCTTCCATTGCTGCAGCGCCCCCCACAAACGATCAGGAAGGCGGACGCACCATTCGCCTTCGCTTGATTACGCCGGGCACGAAGTCGTTGCTCGGAGTTTCTCTGCTGCACCGAAACCGGACCTACGGCTTCCTCGTCATCGGGCGAAAAGAAAGCGCGACGTTCGCCAAAAAAGAGAAGGGCTTGATAGAGCAGGCCAGCGATGACGTCACGAAAGCGCTGGACCGCGAAGGTCTGTTCGATATGAATGTCCTGCTTAGCCGGCCATTTGTCGCACACGAGCCGGTCCCCCCTCCCCCTTCTCCGGCAGAAATGTTCACGGCTCCCGAGACACAGCTCACACCGGAACTCCAAGATAAAATTATTGCCGTCTTGACGGATGCCAACCAATACGTCGCTTACGATCGCA
>JAABQN010000059.1 GCA_011391455.1 Nitrospiraceae bacterium | reverse complement strand
TATCTGTCGTTCTTTGGCGGGTTGGGTGCACAGGTTCGCGCCTATGTCCCGCATCGACTCCGCGAAGGCTACGGACTCAACCTCGGCGCCGTGCAGCGCCTGCATGATGAGGGTATCGCATTGTTGGTGACGTCCGATTGCGGCACGACCTCGCACAAAGAAATCGCATTGGCGGCTAGACTCGGTATGGATGTGGTGGTGACGGATCATCACCAGACCGATGAAGACGTGCCGCCGGCTGTGGCGGTGCTCAATCCCCATCGAACCGGCTCTCGTTACCCTTTTCTCGGTCTCTGCTCCGCGGCACTGGCCTACAAGGTGGCACAGGCCTATCAGCTGCGCTACGGGGTTGCCGGGGTACCGCTGGAGTCATTGCTCGATCTCGTGGCGTTGGCGACGGTTGCCGACGTCGTTCCTTTGCACGATGAGAATCGAAGGTTTGTGCGTGAAGGATTGGTCCAGTTGTCGCGTGGCGCGCGCTGCGGTGTTCGTGCGCTGAAGCAGGTGGCGGGCGTGACGCAGGATTGCACGGCGGAAACGATCGCCTATAAACTGGCGCCGCGCATCAATGCCGCAGGGCGATTGGACGATGCCATGCTGGGTGTGCGGTTGTTGACGACCGACGACCCGGCCGAGGCGCAACGATTGGCAGACCGGCTTGAGCAACTAAATCGCGAACGGCAGCGCATCGAAGTAGATATCATGGCGGAGGCGCTGGCCTCGTTGAAGGATCGCGAAGCGCCGCCGGCACTTGTGCTGGCCTCCCGGCATTGGCACCTCGGAGTGGTCGGTATCGTCGCGGCACGTTTGGTCGACCGGTTTCAGCGCCCGGCGATTGTCATGTCCATCAATGAACAGGGTATCGCCAAAGGCTCAGCGCGGACGATCGGTGGGTTTGATCTCTATCAAGGATTGGCTTCCTGTCGGGAGTTGTTGGAGGCCTTCGGAGGGCATCCGAGCGCCGCTGGTGTGACGGTTCGCGAGTCCCGGATCGACGAGTTTCGCGCAAAATTTTCCGATGTGGTGGCCGGATGGACCCACGATGGCGCCAAGGTTCCAACGCTGAACGTTGACGCTGAAGTGCGTCTGGACGAAGTGAATCTGCAGTTGCTCAGGGAGATCGGTTCACTGCATCCGTTCGGCGAGGGTAATCCGGAGCCCACGTTTGCGGTGACCCGTCTTGAAGTCATGGATTCACGCACGGTTGGCGAAAAACATCTGAAAATGACCGTGCGACAAGGGACATCACTGGCGTTCGATAGTATCGGGTTCGGCATGAAGTCGTTGCTGGAGCGGGGCATTCCGTTGCGCGCCCCGGTCGATCTGGCCTTCACTCCCGAATTGAACCACTGGAACGGCCGTGACCGGATTCAGCTTCGCATTCGCGATGTTCGACCGAGCGTGAGTGAGTAGGTAAGTGAGTGAATCATGGTGTACCAAACTGTCACAGACCTCGACCAACTGCTGGATCGGATCAGAAGTTATCATGCCGATGCCGACCTCGGCTTAGTTCGCAAGGCCTACGAGTTTTCTGCGAAAGCGCATGAAGGACAACTTCGTCGGTCCGGAGAACCCTACCTTCAACATCCCATCGCCGTCGCCGGAGTCCTGACATCGCTCAAAACAGATGTCACCGCGATCGTCGCAGCGCTGCTGCACGATACCCTGGAAGATACGGTTGCCACGCCTGCTGAACTCGAAAGAGAGTTCGGAGAAGACGTCGTGCATCTGGTTGATGGGGTGACCAAGATCGGCAAGATCACGTTTCGAAGCTACGAAGAAAAACAGGCCGAGAATTTCCGCAAGATGGTGCTGTCGATGGCGGACGATATCCGGGTCGTCCTCATCAAGCTCGCCGACCGGCTGCACAACATGCGGACCTTAGAGCATCTCAGCGCGCCTAAGCGGCAGGAGATCGCCCAGGAGACGTTGGAGATCTATGCGCCGCTGGCGAACCGCCTGGGAATCGGGTGGATCAAGAATGAGCTGGAGGATCTTTGCCTCAAGCACCTCAAGCCTGAGGTCTACGAGACATTGCGTGTCCGTGTGGCAAAACGGGACGAGGATCGGCAGCAATACATCGATGAAGTCAGCCAGCTCGTGCATAAGACCATGCAAGAGAACGGGTTGATCGGACATGTGTCCGGTCGCCCCAAACATCTTTACGGCATTTACCAAAAGATGAACAAGCAGTCGATTACGTTTGAAGAGGTCTACGACCTGACGGCGCTGCGGATTGTGACCGATATCAAGATGAACTGTTACGCCGTGCTCGGGGTGATTCACTCAGTCTGGCGGCCCGTACCAGGGCGTTTCAAAGACTACATCGCGATTCCGAAGTCCAATCTCTATCAGTCTCTACATACGACGGTGGTGGGCCCGAAGGGGGAGCACGTCGAATTCCAAATCCGCACGGAAGAGATGCATCGTATCGCCGAACACGGCATCGCCGCCCATTGGAAGTATAAAGAACAGGGACAGGTGGCAGATCGTGACAGCAAGGCCTTCGGCTGGCTCCACCAGTTCGTCGAATGGCATGAAGATTTGACGGATAACCGGCAGTTCATGGACTCGGTGAAGCTCGACCTCTTTCACGATGTGGTCTATGTGTTCACGCCCAAAGGGATCGTGAAAGAGTTGCCGAGAGGATCGACTCCCGTCGATTTTGCATTCGCGATTCATACCCAGGTCGGAGACCACTGCGTCGGGGCCAAGGTGGATGGGAAGATTGTGCCGCTCAAGCATCAACTGGCCAGTGGCGATACGGTCGAAATTCTGACGTCTCCCACGCAATCGCCGCACAAGGACTGGTTGAAGTTCGTCCGCACCTCGCGTGCGAAGACCAAGATCAAACACTGGATCAAGCTCGAAGAGCAGAAGCGCAGTATCGAGATCGGCCGTCGTTTACTGGAGTCGGAGTTCCGCCGTCAGGGGATGGCGCCGGCCAAGATGTTCAAGTCGCCCGAACTGTTAGAAGCTGCTCGTCAGTCGGGATTCGACAGTACCGACGAATTGGCCGCGGCAGTCGGGTTCGGACGCGTGGCGACGTCGCAGGTCATCGGCAAACTCACCGCTCTGTCATCCGGCGCGCCGGCGCCGGCTCAGGAAGCGCCCGCCGCGCGTAAAGCCGTAGGTGGGAAGAGCGACGGCACAGGCGTACAGGTCAAAGGATCTCGGGATCTACTGATGCAGCTGTCGCGCTGTTGTCACCCTGTGCCAGGCGACCGCATCCTCGGGTATATTACTCGTGGCCGCGGGCTGACGATCCATGCCGTCGATTGTCCGAATCTTGAGGCGCTGGACTATGACAGGGAACGGCTGGTGGAGGTAGAGTGGGATGCTGCCACACCCAGTACGCACTCGGTCAAAATGTCCATTGTCGCCGTCGATAAGACCGGGGTATTGGCGAAGGTGTCTTCTGCGATTGCGGAATGCCATGCCAATATCAGCCGTGCTGAGATCGCGACAAGGGAGGATCAGAAGGCTGTGCTGGATTTTGTCGTGGAAGTGTCGGATACCCGCCATCTCGAGCAGGTGATCAAAGCCGTCGAGCGTGTGGATGGAGTGATTACGGCGAGGCGGATGCGGGCCTGGCAGGAACGGTCTTAACTGGCAGGGTGCTCGGGTTTGTTTGGTCTATTTAGTTTGTTTGGTTGAACGAGACCAACCAGATGAACCAAATAAACCAAAGGAACCAAATCAACCAGTATTGTCTGCTATGGGACTCGGAACTGAAGTTTCGATCCTCGTTGCAACTTCAATTCCTCAGCTCTGCCAGCTGCGAGTTCCAAGACATAGAGCGCACCTTCGTTGGGCCGGTATTGGGGGCAGCTGTCGTCCGTTCTCGTGCAGATCGGAACGCGCTGCTCCATATGGATGATCTGTTTCTTTTCATTGATCCAGATGAGATCGAGCGGAATTTTTGTGTTCTTCATCCAGAACACCCAGGTCTCTGCTTGCGAGAACGTAAAGAGCATGCCACGGTCATCGGCTAAATGCTCGCGGTACATCAATCCCTCTGCTCGTTTCTGGGGCGTGTTGGCCAATTCTGCCTGAATGATGGCGCCTCCCGGGAGGGTAATCGGGATCAGTCCAGGCTGGGATGGATCGTTTCCCGCCAGGGTATAGCAGGGGAGCGAGAAGAGGAGGATGAGGAAAAGGACAAGTGATCGGCGTCGTTGCACGGCGGCATCCTATCGGCCTGTTGGATATGAGTCAAGTCGGGCGCCGCGTGGGTAGTGGGTCTGTTTGAGGTGTCAGGAAGTGAATTGCTCGTATCTGTTATCCTTGAGATGACAAAACTATGAGATAACGAGGAGGGCTGAAATTGGCTGAATGGGTGACTTATAAAAATCATAAGATTAAGGCTTGCTCCCAGCATCTCGAAGATGACCGATGGTCGCCCAAGGCGCTAGCATGGCTTTCAGAGGGAGGACGCGCGCCAATGAAAACCCTGCAGGGTGAATCGCATGAGATCAGGGACACCGAGAAAAAGGCGAATGAGATTGCTCTTGGGAAAGCCAAGAAATGGGTAGATCAGCATCAATAGATTGAATCTGATCCGCGACCGATTTCTGTGGTGGCTCATAGCGATGGGTACGAGCGTCTTGCAATCGCGCGGTCGCCTATGCCATCCTCCGAAAACATACGCAAGAGAGGGGCATATGAAAGAGACGCGGAAAGTTCATTATGTCAAAGGCGTGTTCGTGTGCCCGAAGTGCCGGCAGTCATACGTGCAGGAAAAGTGGATTGAAGAATGGCGGGTTCGCTGTCACAAGTGCGACTATCATGGAACGTTGACGGAAGTTTCCGTTGAAGAACGGATGGAAGAAGAAATCGTCCGTCGTTGAACCGGCGCTAATTCTGTACGCCAGTTCCCTCCCTCTGTGAGCCGATGTTTTTCTCTCTCACCTCTAGTTTACGATTCCGCCTCATTGGTTCATTTTTTCTGTGTGCCATTCTTCCGGTACTAGGCGTCAGTTTCAGCAAGGCATTCGCAGACGAGCCGGCCCCGCTGGTGAAGGTGCTGGTGACCTACCATTCGCTCTCCGGCAATACAGAACGCATGGCTGAGGCGGTGGCTGATGGTGTGAAGGGCGTGCCAGGCGCCGAGGTATTGTTGAAGCGAGTCGGCAAGGTAACGGCGGACGATTTGTTCTCCGCCGATGCAGTGGTGGTCGGCTCGCCGGTCTATTGGTCGAATATGTCGGGGGAGGTGAAAACCTTCTTCGACAACTGGCAGTTTAAGTTCGGTGTGTTTCCTGAATTCAAGATGAAGAACAAGATCGGCGCGGCCTTTGCCACTGGTGGTCAGGTGTCCAGTGGGAAGGAAGTGACGATGTTGACGATCCTTGCCGCGATGTTGGGGAATCAGATGATTGTCGTCAGCGGGGGCGGGGCCTTCGGCGCATCTGCTACCACAGAAGGTGATAGTCCGGGCATCGACAATAAGGAGTTGGCCGACGCCAAGGCCTTGGGCCGGCGTGTGGCCGAAGTCGCAGCGAGATTCAAGACCGGTTCTGCCAAGTAACGCCTTCCGTTTGGTCTCTACAGTGTATCTCAGCGGCCTCGACGAGATGGGATCGACACATCTACTCGAAAGGGTCGTTCATCCGTTACCGTGCATTGCTGAGGTTCCCCTCTTCCGCTTATAGTGATGCGGTATGAGGAAGAAGATCTCATCCCGTCGCGGGCATGGGGATAGTCCCATGTCCGGGAAGGGGATTGTCGCTCCGAGCCCTGCCCCAGAATCGTTCGCGCTCCTCGCCGCGTTTCGCGCCATACCAGCCAATGCTGTCTATACGATGGCTCCGAAGGCATCCGTCGTTCGGGGATACGACTATTACCAAGAGCAGCGGCTTCAGCACTATGTCTGGAGCCAGGACTGTGCGACGCTGACGGCGCAGGTGCAAGGGACTAGGCTCTACGAGATCGTGTTTTTCATCGACGACGGATTTCTCACGGCTTCCTGCGATTGTCCGGCCTGGGATCCCGCTTGGCTGTGCAAACATGTTCTGTGCGCCTACTTCACGACCAAGCACCTGCTCTCACCGGAGCTGTTCAGATTGCCTGGCGGGCAAGAAATTGAGCTGCCTGGGCTTCGAGCCGAGTTGCTCGGCAGCATCCAGGAACCAGCCAGGGAGACAAGATCGTCTCACATCGGAGCGGTCCGCAAAGGGGTGGCCCGTAAGGGATCGGCTTATGAGATTGTCATTGATGCTCGTCACCTGCATCCGCAGCTCCTGATCCATAGGAATGGCGTGCCGTTGTCCGGGGGATGGGGGTCTGCGATTCCACCTGAACTGCTTCCTCTTCTCACTGCGTCCTGGTCCATGTCCGGGTTCGGGGAGGATCCTCTGCTCCACTACCTTAGGGTTCACGACAGGCCCTACCCGATCATGCTGGCGTCTAGCCAGGAATCGATCCCGCTTCACTGGAACCAGTCGGTCAAGTGCCAGAGTAAGACGGAGATCGACTTCATCGGCGGGCAGATCAGGCTCCGCGCGGTCTGCCTCGCCGACGGGATACCCCTCGAACGGATTGTACGCTTCAAGACGTTTGTGGTTGATCCGAGTGGTGGGCGGCTTCTCTATTTGAAGGACGAACTGGGGTGGGATTTGTTCCGTTCACTGCGGCAACGCTTCAAGGGGGGCGAGCCGTTCTTCGATCCCTATGACGATTTCGACGAAGGATTCCGCGCGGTGCCGTTATCGGGCGAGTCCGGGTATGGGCAATGGCAAGGCGCTAGCCAGGATATGGAGTTTACAATTTCACTAGAGGAGTTCCGGTCCGCACAAATCGAGTTGATGCAAAAGCGGGCCAACCGGATCGTGCGCGATCTCATGCTGAAGGTGGAAGGACAGGAAGTTTTGGCGCATCGCCCTGCGACTCCTTCGGTGGGTGACGCGCTTTCGTGTGCGCTGATCCTAAAGCCTCCGTCAGGCGCCAAAGACCATCCGTCCGCCTCATGGACGTTGCAGGCGCAATGCCGCCGCGGTGATGTCCGGTTTGCTCCGAGCGTGTCAACCTTTGGGTGTATCTCGGCGTTGGATCAAGGCCGTGCCGTTTCCGTCGCGTTGCGCGCACACAAACGAAAGGCCGTGCTGTACGACACGTTCTTTAGCCTTCTTTCTGTACGCGAGGCCAAGGAGCGAGACCAACGCATCAAAATGGCTCTCAGTCTGGAGGAGTGGCCACGCGCCGTCAGCGACGAAGCCGCTCAGTGGCTCAAACAGCATCTGTCGGACTATGCCCGGACGGATGTGCGTCTACAGATTTGCGCAGAGCGATGGGAATTGCAACCCGTGGACAAGGTCCGCGAGGTGTGGCTGTACAGAATTCCCTTCGATGTGTTCGGCCAGGAAATCTTTCACGGCATGCGGCGCTCCGACGAGATGGTGATCGACGGGCCGCGGTTATTTCAAGGATTGCCGGTTCTCTTGGACCGGCTCACAACTGCCGGGGTTTCATTGCTGTACGAGGATAAGCCCATCAAGCCCTCTCGGTGGGATTGTTCTGCCCATGTGGAGCATGTCGTGCAGGAAGGGGTCGGGATCGACTGGTTTGAGATCCGCCCGGAGATCCGGTGCGAGGGCGTGGTGCTGGACGAATCGGAATGGCAGATCGCTCTCCGGCAGGGAGGACTGATCGATGCCGAAGGCGGGTTACGGGTGTTGGATCGCCAGACGATGGAACGGCTGCGCGCGATTCTTGCCCTTACCGGAGAGACGCAGGCAGGTCAGGGTGCCACGAAGGTCGTGCGTGTGCCGCGCTTGCAGATCCTCGACTGGCTGGCGTTGCGCGAGCAGGGGATTGTGGTCTCGTTGCCTGCCGAAGACGAGGCCGTGCTGGCGCGCCTACTGGGATTCACGCGGATCGCCGCACGGCCTGTGCCGAAGGGATTGCACGCAACGCTTCGCCCCTATCAAGGTGACGGCTATGTCTGGCTCGCGTTTCTCTATGAGAACCGTTTCGGCGCTTGTTTGGCGGACGACATGGGACTGGGCAAGACTATTCAGGCCATCTGTCTACTGGCCGCGATCCGGGAAGGGCGTATCAAGACGTCGGTGGGTGTGAAGGGCCCCCATCTGATCGTCGTGCCGACGAGTCTCCTTTTCAACTGGGAGCAGGAACTTGCGCGCTTTGCGCCAGACTTGAAGGTTCATGTCTACAGCGGCAGCGAACGGACACTCGATGCCAAGGATGGCGAGGTCGTCATCACGACGTATGGGTTGGTTCGCCGGGATATCGACCGATTAGAACGCATGGCGTTCCATGTCATTGTGTTTGACGAGGCGCAGGCGGTGAAGAACATTCAGGCGAACACGACCGGCGCAGCCCGCCGTCTCACCGGACGTTTCAAAATCGCGCTGACGGGCACCCCGCTCGAAAACCATCTCGGCGAATACTTCTCCATAATTGATCTCTGTATGCCGGGACTGCTCGGTGAGTACGACCGATTCAAGCCCCAATTGAAGCGGGTCGAGGGCCGTGCGTTGGAGCGGTTACTTCGCCGTACCAGGCCCTTCATCTTGCGGCGGACCAAAGCCGGGATCCTCCACGACTTGCCTCCGAAAATCGAGAGCGAGGTGTTCCTTGATTTGACCGAGCGGCAAAAGGCGCTCTACCAGCAGACGGTCGCTCAGGTCCGTTCCACGATCGACGAGGCCTACCGTACCAAGACATCCGGCCAGGCGCAGTTCATCGCGTTGACGGCGATTCTCAAGCTCCGCCAGGTCTGTCTTTCTCCTCGCCTCCTGACGAATCGGGCAGACGAGCCCTCGCCCAAGATCAGTTTTCTGATGGAGCGGCTGCAAGTCTTGCTGGACGAGGGGCACAGCGCCCTGGTCTTCTCGCAGTTCACCAGCTTTCTAGACCTCGTGCAGGAATCCTGTGTTCGACACTCGCTGCCGTACCATCGGCTGGACGGCTCTACCGCGGCAGTTGCGCGCAAGGGCCGCGTGGCGGCGTTTCAGACCGGCGAACAGCCGAGCGTGTTTCTGTTGAGTCTCAAGGCGGGGGGGCAGGGGCTGAATCTCACCAAAGCGACATACGTATTCCATCTGGACCCCTGGTGGAATCCGGCGGTAGAGAACCAGGCGTCAGACCGCGCGCATCGTATCGGGCAACAGCGAACCGTCTCGATCGTGCGGATTCTCATGCGCCACAGCATCGAGGAAAAGATGATGGCGCTCAAACAGCGGAAACTCGAACTATACGACGCGGTCATGGCCGGTGCGGTGCGTGGTTCCGGGCAGGGTGTCTTGACGAAATCAGACTTTGAGTATCTGCTCGCGCCGAGCGCAGGGCGAGAGTGTGTCCGTCGTGAGGGTAAGGGATCGTGACGTATTGTTCCGTTCCAACAGGATGCCAGAAAGGTAAGACTCCTTTCTCGCGTTCTCCTGTACGGAGGTAATATTATCGTTGGAGATGGCGAGTGGATCTGTGTGCAGCAGTGTTACAGAGGACGGGTGAGGAAGAAGGTCTTGGTTCAGGTTAGCTTCGTACGCTGTTGTGGGATGGCGTTTGGTGGACACTCATCGCGATTTGGGCAAACTCTTGAATATTCTTTGAGCAGCGACCGCAGCACTCTGCGTCTTTCAGTCCGAACTTTGCTTTGATTTGGCAAGGCATAACGATACCGGCCTGTCCTGCTTCGAGGACATCCGATTCGGTAATTCCCTTACAGAGGCAGAGGTACATGATAAGCGGCGCCTGTATGCTGAATAGTGTTTTCTCGCAAAAGCAACGATTATGATAACTGTTATCAACTGAGGTAAGGATACTCCAGCACTTCTTATGTGTCAAGAGGGGATAGATTGGATGTAGATAGCACATCATCTGTCCGGTTTTTGTAGCACGTGATCTGTCCGGTTTAGGGTGGGCCCTCAAGGAGGGCCACTATGACATGGGCACGGGTGCTACAGGAGGTGAGACAGATGCGGTTCGAGGAGCTCTATGAGCGGCGGCAGCAACGGATTTTGACGATGGCGGAGGCGGGCGAGATGCTGGGCGTGACGGAGCGGACGTTTCGCCGCTGGAGTGGCCGGTATGACGCGGAGGGGGCCGACGGGTTACAGGATCGGCGGATCGGCCGCGCCTCGGCCCGGGCCGTGCCGGTCGATGAGGCGCTGCGTATGCTGACATTGTATGAGACCCGATACACAGGCTGGACCGTCAAACATTTCCACGAGCGCTGGCAGACCGAGCATGGCGGGACGCGGTCCTATAGCTGGGCCAAGAAGACGTTACAGGCGGCGGGGCAGGTG
>JAABQN010000058.1 GCA_011391455.1 Nitrospiraceae bacterium | reverse complement strand
TCCGATCTTCGGTTACCCAAGGAATTGGCCCTGGCCGGGATCACGGAGATGGCGGCGGCCAACCAGTATCTGGCCACGCAGTTTCTCCCCGCCCACAACCAGCGCTTTGCGGTACCCGCCTCCGAAGCCGGAACCGCCTTCATCCCATGGAGCGGCACGCACCTCACCGAGATTCTGTGTGTCCAAGAGGAGCGGGTCGTGGCCAAGGACAATACGGTGCGGTATCAGGGCCTGAGTCTGCAGATCCCGCAAGACCCACACCGGTTCCATTACGTGAAGGTCACGGTGCGGGTGCACGAATATCCCGATGGAACCTTGGCCGTGTTCCATGGGCCTCGGTGCTTGGCGCGCTACCACGCGGATGGCCGGCTGATCGAGACCGAGGCCGAGTCACCTCGCCGGAAGGGCCCGACCCTTCGATCGGGCGCCCGTCCGATCGTGGATCCTAGGGCCACGGTGTGCGCCACATTTTCGGCGCACGGCTGAAAAACTCGAGAGGAAGAACCGGACAGATCATGAGCTACCTACACCGGACAAGTTAACTTGCTATCTACATAATGAAACTGTCCATTTGATGAAACTACCCGATGGTAGGCGGTGTGCATACCACGACGATTACCGTCACATTATCTTCTCCCCCTCTGTTCAGCGCCTGTTCGATCAGGTCATGGCAGGCTCGGTGAGGGTCGCCGTTCGCGCCGGTGAGCACCGATGCGATGGTTGCGTCTTCCAACATTTTCGTGAGCCCGTCGCTGCAGAGCATGATGAGATCGCGGGGGATTACCGGTGTCGAAGTCAGCTCCGGTTTCATGTCGATGCCCAGGCCGAGGCCTTTGGTCAAGATGTGGCGCTCGGGATGTGTGAGCGCTGTGGCCGCATCAATCAGGCCGCGCTGCACAAACGATTCGACGAGGGTGTGATCGCGAGTCAATTGCTTGAGTTGTCCTTCTCGAAAGAGATAGGCGCGGCTATCTCCCAAGTGGGCGAGATGGGCGACCGGCATCGGCGCCGATGTCATTGCCAAAGTGACGAAGGTCGTGCCCATCCCTTTCAAGGAGGGGTTCGCCAGTATGAGATGATGAATTCGCCGGTTGGCGCTCATCACGAGATCTGCTACGAACTCGGCGGCTGCGCTTGGGTGTTCGTGAAACCAGGTTGCCCGTTCCAGTGCCTGCTGTGCGGCTACGGTCACGGCGGTTTGGGCCGCGATATCTCCCGCCGGATGCCCACTCATCCCGTCTGCCACCATCCAGACGCCGCAATCATTCAGGAGGGCCAGCGCGTCCTGGTTCGACGTGCGAACACGACCCCTCTCGGTTCGACCAACTCCGGTCCACGGGCGAGACTCTGTCACAGCGCGACCTCGATCGGCTGTGGCCGGCGAGTTGGTGGAAACCCAATAGAAGGCGGGCCGAATCGTGCGATCATCTGATCGTAGAGCAGCGATGCAAGCGGTTCGAGATTTTTGGTGTCGGCCTCGTTGTATTTCAGCAACAGCGCGAGTGCCGCGTCGTCTCCCGCACACCACTGATGCCAAAGGCGAACGGCTTCCCATCCATCGAGTCCCGCCACATCGGTGTCGCGGGCAATCTGGACTTCGCGTTCGATATGCTTCAGCCCGCCCTGCATGCCGAGTCTGCGGGCGGCAAAGCACAGATCGAAGTGAGGTTTCTTGAAATTTAAACGGGGGAACTTCGCCTGCAAATAGGGAATGTCGAACCCGCTGCCGAAGAACGTGATGAAGAGGTCTGTCTGTTCCAGTTCGGCATGCAATCGGTCCTCGGTCAACGTTTCTCCCCGGACCAGGCTCGTCATGTGCCCGTTGCGAAACAATCCAACCACCGTCACATGACCTTCGTGCGCCGACAGCCCTGTCGTTTCAATGTCCAGATAGAGCGTACGAGAGCGAAATGTTTCGAAGAGGCGCCAGTGCTCCCGGCTTTTCAGGCAGGCGCCGAAGAACTGCGCGTCGCCTTCTTCCAGCCGCGATTGGGCGACGGCGAGGTCACGGTCATACCATTCTTTTCTGGCCGAGGAGATGCCGGGGAGGGTTGGAGCCCGGAGAAATGAAGCCCAATCCAGAATGCCTTCTTGCCACAGACGGCGTTCGGAACTTTGGCCGATACCTTTGAGAAGAACGAAAGATGACGAGAGCATATAGTCGTGGGATTGTAGCCTTGATTTCACTGAATAAACAAGCTAAAGTCCGCGTCCTGAGCGGGTTTTCGTCTAACGGCTGCCGGGAGGCGGTGAATGGAAGGCAATGGCTGATCTCTCCAACAAAATTCGCATCACCGTAGGATCCGTTCAGCTCGACGCGGAGCTCAAGTTGACGAAGACGGCACAAGAAGTCTATGCCGCGTTACCGGTTGAAAGTCCGGTCAACACGTGGGGCGAAGAGTTCTATTTTAAATTGGCCGGGGTGAAGGACCATCGAGAGACGGCGACGAGTCAGGTCAAAGTCGGCGATGTCGCCTTCTGGGGGGCCGGGCAAGTCCTGGCTATTTTCTTCGGCCGCACACCGATGAGCATGGGGCAGGATCCGGTCCCGGCCGATCGTGTCAATGTCGTCGGTCGTATTATCGGGGATGCATCGGTGCTGCGGCGTGTGATGGACGTGCAAACTATTAGGATTGACCGAATATAGCTATGAGACTGTCGAAAGAACGTGTTCGCCATATCTCGGAGTCGATCGCGACCAGGCTCCAGCAGGAGGGGCAAGTGGCGATTGTTGGGGATCGCAAGGTATTCGTCGAGCAGATCGATCACGCCATTCTCGAGGAGCTATCGGTTGAGGACCGTCTGAACGCCGAAGTGCGGCAGCTGTTGAAAGCCTACGAGCAAGATATCGAGCGGGGCCAGGTAGATTTTCAGCGGATGTTCACGATGGTGAAGACGAAGCTGGCGCGGGAGCGGGGGATCATCCTCTAGGAGGTCATTCGTCAATGGTAAGAGCTGGCAGGTTGCGGGTTCCATCCTTGCCGGTGACTGTTGACCAATGACCATTGACATGGTTGCGCAATGTTGAGCGAAGATAAAATCAGCCATCTCTCCCACGTCATTCTTCAGGCGGTCAAGAAAAGCCCGGTGGCCACCGTACAGGCCGATGAGGGGCGGGTATTGAAAGAGATCAAGCGAGTGCTCGCGTTCGAGTTGGCACAAGAAGAAGCCATCAATCAAAAGGTCAGGGCCAAGCTGGCTTCCTACTCACGCGGGATTGTCGAGGGCAGTGCGGAGTGGGAGGTGCTTTATCGGAAGGCGTTCGAAGAGGAGACGCGAAAACATGCGAAGGCGTGACGTGCCCATGGAATGTCACGGCGCGATGAAATATCTGTCTCTGCTCGGAGCGATTTTTTTGCTGTTTGGAGGAACCGCCTGTTCCTTCATGAGCAAGGAGAAACCGTTGGTTCCGCTGGGGCTTGAGTCAGGAGTGAAGCCGCAAGCGGTGACTCTGACTGAGCAGGGGACGCAGGCCTATCACGCGAAGCAGTTTAGCGAGGCGAAAAATTATTTTTCCCAAGCGGTGGCCGAGGCCCCTCAATCGGGCCCCGCGCACTATAACTATGCCTTGGCCTTGAATAATGTGGGCGAGACGGAGCAGGCGCGCCTACATTTTATGGAAGCGGCTAACTTCGCTCCGGGAGACAAAGTGATCTGGGACTCGCCCGCGCTTCGTCCCTATGGCAATGTGGAGACGCCGAAAAAGAAATTCATTCCACCTGGTGCAGGCCGGCAGGGCCTGGGCGGCGGGACTGGTGGGCCGAGATAATAAGGGCCGAATGGGAATAGGAGATAGCTAATGGCAAAGGAACTCACAGTCGGTGATAAGGCTCCCGCTCTCTCTCTGCCCGATCAATCGGGAGAGCCGGTTAGCCTGAAAGATTTTACAGGCAAGCAAGTTGTTCTCTACTTTTACCCCAAGGACGATACCCCTGGCTGTACGACGGAGTCGTGCGACTTTCGTGATGCTGCCACGCCGATCAAGAAGGCGGGCGCGGTTGTGTTGGGCGTGAGTTTTGATGGCCAGGCATCCCACCAGAAATTCATCAAGAAGTTTACCTTGCCGTTCACGTTGCTCAGCGACGAGGATAAGGTCGCCGCGACAGCCTATGGGGTCTACAAAGAGAAAAGCATGTATGGCAAGAAATACTGGGGCATCGAACGCAGTACGTTCGTGATCGACCAGGCCGGCAAGTTGAAGGCGATTTTCCGTAAGGTCAAGGTTGGCGGGCATGTGGATGAAGTGCTTGCAGCCCTGAAAGCCTAACCTTTCTGCAGGATGCTGAAAAAGCCCGCCAGCGGCGTTCTCGGCTCATCGAAATCCTCAACGTACCCAAGAGGGTACGCCTCCGGTTTCGATTCGCCTGCGGCCTTGCTGGACGGTCTTTTTGAGCATCCTGCTTGGCGTGCTCAAGTTGCCTACATGTGCAGGTCTTTGAATCCCACCGTGCGCAATAGTTTTTTCCGCAGAGCCGGTGTCTTCACCACTCTCATTTTATTGGCTGCAATTACCAACCTCTCCGCGGCGGAGAAAACTGCTGTAATCTTGACGGTTCACGACAGTCTTACCGCTCCCAACCAGCCAGCTACTATTGAAGCGATGCTCACAGGGAAGAGCCTCCGGACGGAGATTCCACTGGGAGGAGAACCCATCGAGCTTCTTGTCGCCGCCAATGTCGTGGCCACCGCGATGACCGGTAGCGATGGGCGGGCGTTCTTGTCCTATACCCCGAAGGCCAAAGGATCGGTCCTATTCACCGTACGCGTCGGTGCCACTTCGAAAACAGCCGCAGCAGAGGCTGATGCGAACTTGGCAGTGTGGGAGCGTCGCACTCCGATCATAGCGGTGGAGATGACATCGCTCATGGAAGTTCCGACCACACAGGGGCCGACTGTGACCTTGCCTGGGAAGGATGCGGAAGGCAAACACCCGATGCCTGACGCTGCGCACGAACTCGGCAAGCTCACGCAGTTCTATTACAACGTGCTCTATGTAGTGACGGAAGACAAGGTTGTAGGCACCAACGATCAGGTAGGCGCACAAGCCAGACAATGGCTTTCGGATCACAAGTTTCCGGTCGGGCACATTCTTGTGTTTCCATCTGATCCAACGGCGTTCGGGGCAAAACTCGATGAACTACATGATGCCGGGTGGAAGACACTCAAAATTGGCGTGGGACGCTCGAAGACCTTTGCCGAAGCCTTTCTGCAACGGCGCCTCGACGCCGTGATGGTGCCGGAACCGGCCAAGGGCGAGGCGCCGCGGAAGGCGAAGGTGGCGAAAGAGTGGAAAGAGGTGCGCAAAAAGATGTAGCGGGTGACTGGACCATCCTTCTTGCTCGCAGAGCCCCCACGATAAAGCGGTGGTCGCTCGATGCGCGCAGTGAAGGACAGTCCAGTCACCCGCTTGATTCGGAACCATTTGCGCACGAGTGGGAGAGAGGTGGATAAGATTAGGACATCCGAGATCATAAAACGCGCAGTCTCGGGCAAGGGGAGCAGCTGGACCATTCTTCTTGCTCGCTGAGGCCCCATGATGAAACGGTGGTCCCTCAATGCGCGCAGTGAAGAACAGTCCGGCTGCTCCCCTTGAGAAGTGCCAGCACAGGCCCTTATCCGATATGCAGAGTGAGCACCATCACAGCCATCACCCTTCTTCCACTAGAGTATGGAAGGATGAGAGAAGATGAAGAGCTGACCTACGCTGCTCGTGGAACGCGCACGATGAAACAGTGCTCGTCCGACACGCGCAGTGAAGGAGCCACCAGGCCGCCCTCTTGCGGGGATGCTTTCCGCGCTGGGTGGAGGAGGAAAGTAGAAGATAAAAAGGATTGGAAAGGCACCCACGTTGGTCTACGTGCTCCCGGAACGCGCGCCCTGAGAAGGGCCTCGTTCGACGGCCGCACCTAGACCAACATGGGTGCTTTTCAAGGGAAGTAAAGCAAGCTAGCCTGGAGGGATTATTTAGATGGATGACGATTGCTCAATGTGCGCAGTATGGATAGAACATCAGAATTCACATATTATGCGAATCAGCCTAATTCTATAGTTAGAACTCAAGGAACATGAACAACCCGATCTCATCTCAGATCAAGACCGGAACGTTAGGAGAATTACTCGTTCAGATTCGTCTTTTGCAATTTGACGTTCAGGCTACACCACCCATGAAGGATTCCGGAAACGACCTCATAGCGGTCTGTGGTGAAACATTTCGAGGAGTTCAAGTCAAGACAAGAACAAAAGGCGATTTGCGGCTACAGGGACTTCCTGAGCACCAAAAGGTTCCAGGAACCATTGATTAGTTCAAACGTTGAGGTTCTCCAGTATGACTCCTCCCCGTAACATTATCCGCGTCGATCATGAGGCAAGCCGAACCCATGCTTGGCGGGTTACGCTGCAACGACATAACGAAATCGTCGTTAAGTATTTTTCCGACTCAATCTATGGCGGGAAACGCAAGGCTTTGAAAGCCGCCGGTGAGTATCGAAGTGAGCTGCTTTGTCGCTATTCGCCCTACGCCCATGCCGTCTGGGTCCGTACCCGCCTTCGTCGGAACAATCGGTCGGGCATTCCTGGCGTCGGCAGATATGAGGAATGTACCAACCCAAAGACCGGCCATATCCGTGAATTTTGGCTGGCTTCCTGGGTCAACGAGCATGGCGCCAGCCGAAAACGCAAGTTTACAGTATCTTGCCATGGAGAGCGTCATGCCAAACGCCTTGCCGTTGCAGAGCGTGAACGCCAGCTGAGCCGGGTCTGTGCTGTCAAGAGTAAGCAGGCCATGACACACAACTCACCCGCGTGATTCACGAAGACTTCTCAGCAACCGCTGAGACTCTCGTATCTTCCATTCATCTTCCCTATCCTTTAATATGACCCTCAGATTTCTATTTTCTTGAGGCGTTTCCTGATGCGGGCGAAGACGAGTTTTTCCTGCCAAGCTTGCGGCCATCAGTCACCACGATGGCTGGGCCGCTGCCCTGATTGCAGCGGCTGGAATACCATGAAAGAGGAACGGCAGGCGCCGACCGGCAAGGGGCGGCCTGCTGCGATGAAGACGGCGCAGGCGAAGGCCACGCCGATTGCCGAGATAGAAGTGGTCGGTGAAGACCGGCGGCTGACGCATATCGGCGAATTCGACCGGGTGCTGGGCGGGGGAGTCATTCCCGGCTCGGTCATCCTGATCGGCGGCGATCCTGGGATTGGGAAGACTACGCTGTTACTCCAGGCGCTCCCGCGCCTGTCTTCCAAGGAAGAACCGGTGCTGTATGTCTCCGGAGAGGAATCTCCGAGGCAGATCAAGATGCGGGGGCAGCGGCTCGGCATCGAGCATCCGAATCTGTTAATTCTGGCGGAAACTTCCCTCGAACAAATTCTCAAAGCGGCGCAGGAGATCCAGCCCGCCGCAATGGTGGTCGACTCGATCCAAACGGTCTACACAGAACAGATTACCTCCGCGCCAGGCAGCATCAGCCAGGTGCAGGAAGTGGCAGGCCAATTGATGTGGTACGCGAAACGCAGTAGCGTGCCGGTCTTCATCATCGGGCATGTCACCAAAGAAGGCGCGATCGCAGGGCCGAGACTGTTGGAACATATCGTCGATACGGTGCTCTATTTTGAAGGGGACAAGGGCCACAGCTTTCGTATTCTCCGTGCGGTAAAAAATCGCTTTGGCTCGACCAACGAGATCGGCGTGTTTGAAATGAAAGACTCAGGTTTGGAGGAAGTGAGTAATCCCTCCGAGTTGTTCTTGGCGGAACGGTCTCAGCGCACGACAGGATCGGTGGTGGTATCCAGCCTCGAAGGATCGCGGCCCATTCTGGTAGAACTACAAGCATTGGTGTCGTCCACGAGCTATGCGATGCCAAAACGGATGGCGAACGGGGTGGAGCAGAATCGGGTTTCGCTCTTGCTCGCGGTGATGGAAAAGCGGCTGGGCATGCATCTGTCCGGGCAAGATGTCTATGTGAACGTCGTCGGGGGGATGCATATCGACGAGCCGGCCATCGATTTGGGCATCGTGGCGGCGGTCACATCGAGTTTGCGCGAAGTGCCGATTGAACCGGGACTGTTGGTGTTGGGTGAAGTGGGGCTTGGCGGTGAAGTGCGGGCCATTAGCCAGGCTGAGATGAGGATACGTGAAGCGGCAAAGATGGGATTCAAACGCTGTCTGTTGCCGGAACGCAACTTGGCCAAGCTCGACCCCATCGATGGGATCGAATTGATCGGCATCAGGGAAGTAGGAGAGGCGCTCGATGTCGTATTGGCGTAGTGCGCAAGTCAAAAGTAGAAAGTTAAAGGGGAAAAGTGAAGGCGTTAGCCTTTTGGCCTTCAGTCTTTTTGCTTTAGCCGTAGCTACGCTATCTGGTTGCGCGCTGTTTGCGCCGAAGGAGGAAGTCCAGCTCAAGAAGGCGACGGTGGAGGAGCTGACGGCTTTGCTCAGTCAGCAGAAAGCGACGATCCGGACAATGAAAGGTCTCTTCAGCGCGAAGGTGCGGGGAGGGATCATTCCTATCGCGTCACGGGTGGAGGGATCGTTGTACTATCGTCGTCCGAACGCCATGCGCCTGCGCGGGTTCACCGCAGTCGGCGGTGAGCTCTTTGAATTTGTGCAGGGAGAGGATCAATTCAAGTTACGATTGCCGACGATGGGCCGTGTCCTGTCCGGCAGTCCGTCCGATATGAGCGAGATGGGAAAGCTCGCCCGTCCGTTTCAATTGAGTGTGTGGGCGATGGGTGGCCTGTTGGGCACCGGCACGATTGCGAAAAACGAGACGGTCACCCTCGTAGAAGAGGGGGATCGGTACCGGCTGGAGGTCTTTGGGCCGTCTTCCAGCGGGGCGCAGTTCATGCGACGGCGATTGTGGTTTGAGCGGCAGACATTGCATGTCGTCCAGGAGGATCGGCTCACGGAGTCGGGAGCGGTGGAGGCGACCATTCAGTACGAAGACTTCCGTGCAATCGGCGAGGCGGAGGCGGTTTCAAGCGCGGGCGATAAGCAGCTGGTGAGGCCATTTAAGATCTTATTGGAAGATGGCAAGGGGCAGGGGAGCGTGCAGGTGACGTTTCATGAAATGATTCCAAATCTTCCGTTGAGCGCTGCCGACCTTGCGCAGGCCTCACTCCAATGAAAGTATTGGCTGTCGAGACGGCAACCTCGTGGCAGAGCGTGGCGATTCTCGATGGGGCGCGTGTGCTCGCCAGGCACGATCAGGATGCGGCGGGATCGCATGCCAAGCTGTTGTTGCCGACGATCGATCGGTTGTTTCGTGAGACTGGTCTGACACTCAAACAACTGGAAGGTTTGGTCGTGTCGATCGGTCCAGGATCATTCACGGGGCTGCGCGTCGGGCTGGCCACGCTCCTCGGATTCCGGACGATCAGCCAACTTCCCTTGGCGGTGGTGCCGACTCTGGAAGGGCTGGCCTGGAATCTGAGAGGAACCTCGGATCTGCTCTGTCCCATTCTCAATAGCCGGCGAGGGGAACTCTACTGGGCACTGTTTCGCTGGACCGGCGATGGTCGGCTGGAGCGAGTCGTATCGGAACAGGTGGGCACTCCCGTTATGCTGGGGAAGAGTCTCACCGAATCAGTCCTCGTATTCGGCGAAGGCTGGACGGTCGAGGCTCCTGCCATTCGTTTGGCTGTTTCTTCCACCGTTACGATCATTGAGGCACCGGACGCTGTCATGAAGCCCTCGGCCGTCTCGATTGGGCTGGCGGGGATTGAACGGCTCCGGCGAGGTGAGTATGCAGAAACCGGTATTAGTCCGCTGTATGTGCAACGGACTGCTGCAGAATTGAAGTACGAAGAGTCCGGCGGCATGTCTCCTGTGGCCCTGCGTCAGGAACGGATCGCAAGAAAAGTGAAGGCACGGCTGGGTGCTTAAAAAAGCCGTCTAGTGAATCGTAAGACGTGAATCGTTAAACGTGAAAGGTTCGGATGATAAGCACTCGATAATTCTACGTTTTACCTTTCACTTTTCACGCTTGCGAGAGCGAATTTTTCAGCATCCTGCCAGGAGGGTGGCGATGGGCGAGTGGGTCATCGAGCCGGCGACCGTCGAGGCGCTGCCGGACATTCTGAAGATCGAAGAAGCTTGCTTCTCGGCCCCCTGGACGCGCAAAATGCTGGAGGCGGAACTGAGCGGCAATCCCTTTGCAAATTTTCTAGTGGCAAAGCAGATACCGCCGGGTGAAGTTGGTTCCGTCTCGATTTTCGGGTATCTCTGTTTCTGGATTGTCTTCGAGGAAGTACGGCTGATGAACTTGGCGGTCATCGAGTCGATGCAGCGCAAGGGTATTGCCAGGGCCATGGTCACACAGGCTCTGGAAGTGGGGCTGGCACAGGCAGCAATGCGCGCCGTGCTTGAGGTGCGGGCTTCGAACCATGCCGCTCATGCACTCTACCGAAACCTTGGGTTTCG
>JAABQN010000057.1 GCA_011391455.1 Nitrospiraceae bacterium | reverse complement strand
CCAAGGTGGATCGCGCTGCCGGGCCTCAGGAACTACCGCAGCGGCCTGTCTCCCTCGATGCTTTTGAAATCGATCAGTATGAAGTTACCAACGTCCATTATCTTCGATTCGTGTTGGCCACAGGCACAGCCTGGCCACCGTTTTGGATGCAGGACCCGTTTCTCGAAAAGATGGTTTCACATCCGGTCATCGGGGTGACGTGGGAAGAAGCCAATGCCTATTGCCAGTGGGTGGGGAAACGACTTCCGACTGAAGCGGAATGGGAAAAGGCTGCGCGAGGGGAGGACGGGCGGGTCTTTCCCTGGGGCAACGAGCCGGCTGGATGGATGAAGAGCAATATCGCGCATCCAGGCTCGAAGCGTGGGTTCAAATATCCGCCGTTGGCCAATGTGGATCGGTACGACAAGGGTGTCAGCCCCTATGGCGTCTATCAAATGGCCGGTAATGTCAGTGAATGGGTGGCGGATTGGTTCGACCCCGAGTATTACCAGCGCAGCCTGCCGGACAATCCAACTGGGCCGGCTGCCGGCGAACTCAAAGTATTTCGCGGTGGATCCTGGAATGAAGATCCGGAAGTCGCACGGTCTGCTGGACGCAATGCTGGCACGCTGGATCGGAAAAGCTATTTGACGGGATTGCGTTGCGCAAAATCTGGAACAAGCCATCAGCCGTCAGCGATCAGCTTTCAGCTGACGGAGACCCCGTAAGGTGCTGACGGCTGAATGTTGAGAGCTCATAGCTTGGAAAGCAAGGAGGCCGGATCATGAATAGGCTGCGAATGGAGAAGCTGACGATAGTCACTCGTGCGGTGAAGGCGACCGTTTTCATGGCGATGGCCTTAGCGACTGCGAGTGTCGCCTGGGGGCTCGATATTCAGACATTACGATGGAGTGGACTGAGGAAGGGAGAAAGATCGCGGAAGAGCGTGTGGCCAAGTGGAAAGCTAAGGATGACATGGTCCTTGTGCCGACCGGTGAGTTTGTAATGGGCAGCGATAAGAAGACGGATCGGCTGGCCTATCGGAGCGAGATCCCGCAGCGGCTGGTCTATCTGGATGCCTTCGAAATCGGCAAGTACGAAGTAACGGCGCTGGAGTATCTTAAGTTCGTGCTCGCCACGGACCGTCCACCTCAACTGGATTGGCGGTATGACGGTGGAAACTTCCAGGAGGCGATGGCATACCATCCCGATGGAGTTGCATTCTCGAGCGTGGGGATGCTGGGGTATCCCCAGGGTATTCGAGACTGTCGCCGGAAGGTTGCGACTCAGGAAGTACGCACGGAAGCTCTCATCCGATGCGGATGGCCGGAAGATTTCGTTTGCCACGAAGGCTCCGGTATGTAGGCGTTCCTCAGTAGGACTCTATCCTCCCCCCAGTATGACTGTGAACGTCAGATCTGCATCGACTCGTCGAACCTTGACTGAAACACGCTGCCCGGGAGTTGTCCGCTCGATCAGATAGTTCTTCAGCTGGGCTGCATCGAGAATCTCCTGGTCTTCGATCGCCAGCAAGATATCGTGTTTTTGAATGCCGGCCTCTTTCGCCTGGTCTGCCACATCCTTGACGGCTATGCGCCACTTGGTCCCGTCCTTCACCGAGGTCATGTGAATTCCCATTTTTGAGAACGCGAGCGGCTTGCCTGCGAGGGCCGCGTTCACAATCCGCTCGGCGAGAATCCCCGGAATGGCAAAGGTCATGCGGCTGCAATGGGCCTGCGTCTCCTCTTTTTCTGTTTGGATGATGGCGTGCATAATCCCGACGATGTCCCCTTGGGCATTGAACAAGCCACCTCCTGAGTTGCCGCTGCAGGCCGAGAGGTCTGCTTGGATCAAGCGTGTCTCGACAGTTTGGAGGAAGGTATTCGTGTTTCCAAGGCGGCCGAAGGCCATGGTGGGGCCCCAGCCGAGCGGATAGCCGACGGTGAAGACCTCCATTCCAGGGGCGACATCTCCAGCGGCGAACGCTGTCCCTGTCTGTAGTTTAGATCGATGCGGTTCGGCGACACGGTAGAGCACAACATCCATAAACGCGCTGTCACCGACGAGATCGGCAGGGAGCTCATGGAGATCGTTGGTGAGGATACGAACATGCTTCTGAATGATGGTGCCGGTTGAGGTGTCGTGCTTCTCTGCGGCGTGTCTGGCGGTAATGACGTAGCCATCTCGCAGGTGAAACCCGGTTCCTCGGACGACGATCTTCCCTGGTTTCTCCGGCGTGCGTTGATCTTGAGTGTCCTCCAGGATACCGACCGTGGCGTGCTTCGCACGCAGAAACGTGTCCTGGCTAAGTGGCGTCGGTTCGGCGTTGAGTGGGGCAGTGAAGAACGCCACGCCGGCCCATACTACAAATGCCGGTAGGCGTGGGGACTGTGAACAGAAGAAACCACTGATACGCATGGATGATCCTTTCGAGCGAAGCCCGCGTATAGGTGCGTTCTTCTATGGTTCGGATTTTCCCCGTCCGCCTTATAACTTCTCAGCGTCCATCGCGCACCGAAAGCCCGTCGATTCATTCCGAATCATCGGATCGCTGTCCACGCGGGTAAAGATACGGACTGTGGGAGTCTCGTTTTGCCAGCCGGCTCCTCGAATGACTTTCTTTATGCCTGTCTCCGGGCCTTTGGGATTCTTCGTCGGGCTTTTCTCGTAATACTTGGCATCGTACCAATCGTTGACCCATTCCCAGACGTTGCCGGCCATGTCGTAGGCGCCGAATGGGCTTTTCCCCGCTTCATAGCTCCCGACGGGCATGAGGGTTTTTTCGCCGATCCACCGTTGATTGAAGTTAAGATGTTTCACGGTGGGCTCGACATTGCCCCAGGGGAATCGCCGATCGGCGGTGCCCTTCGCTGCTTTTTCCCATTCGGCTTCGGTCGGGAGTCGTTTATCTGCCCATGTGCAGTAGGCTTCGGCGTCAAACCAATCTACATTGATCACGGGCCGGTCGGTCAGTGAGTCAGTAATGGCGTTGCCTTCCCAGAGGTTTCTCGTCGGGTTCTTGGGGTTCTGTGGGACACGGTGGCCGGTGGCCTTCACGAACTCCAGGTAGCGGCCGTTTGTCACCTCAAATTTATCGATAAAGAAGGTGTTCATCATCACATCATGGCGCGGATATTCATCGCGTCCACCATCCCGATCGCCTTGTGGAACACCCATCGGGAACGAGCCAGCCGGGACCTCGACCATCGGCGCACCATCTTTAGTCGTGGGGGGTGTGAGCAGGGCCTGAGGCGGTTGGTCGGCGGCGAAAAGCGGAGGCAGGTTGAACAGGACATAGAACACCGTCGAAACAAGTATTGGCCAGACAGACATCGGTGTGGACTCCTTCTTCAAGATTGGGAACGAGAGTATCGTACCATAGAAAGAACTGACCCAAAACTCGAAAAGTAGGCCAGCGAGAGCTTGAGAAACCGGCCCGCGCCGTGCTGGAAAGTCGATGCCTCTGATAAATGGTTCCATTGTGGCGGTTTGCCCTCGGAAGGCGGGCTGCTTTCTCAGAGGGAACAGCGTATTCTGCTGCGGAAAAGCTGAGTGTGATCTAGCCTGTCTTGGGTTGTCTTGGACGAAACAAGCGGAAAAGTTTGCGATTTCTGGATGAATATATGATCGCAAAATCCAACCTCTGACTTTCATCGCTTTGGCATAGTGTATGAATCAAAATGAACCCTCTCCTCCCAAGTTTTTTTGGCGAACCGCTTTCAATAATCAAAGGCATTGCCGAAGTCGCAAGGAGATTCTCTACTGATCCCAGTCTCGCTTGAAATCGCCGGCTCCTCGAACGTCACCAAGCTCCAGGTCAAGGCCGACTTCGAAAAGCTGGCCTAGGGTGGACGCCTCCTCAACGTGAACACGGAGGAGGCCTCGGAAATTGATCGGAGCCTCTTTCGGGAAATCAACAAGGCCGTGACCTCTCCCAGTGAGACCTGATGCGACACAGATTCATATGGCATGCAACCGCTCTCTCCCTCCTTATCATCATGGGAAGCCTACAGGACGCGGGGGCTGGATCGAGGTCATCACCGGAACTGGCCCGCCATTTGGCGGGGATCGCGGGGGTGGCCAAGTCGTCACCGGTGGTGACCATCCCAGCCGGTCCGTTCTTGCTCGGTAGCAAGCGAGTGGACGACGATCCCTATGGAAACTGGACACAGTTCGACGACACGGAACTCCCTCAACATCGAGTCTGGCTGGACACCTACGAGATGGATCGCGATGAAGTGAGCCTTGGGGAATACCTGGCATTCTTACAACAGCGAAAGCTCCATCCATCGGACGAACTGCAGAAACTAATCTGGCACGTCATCACAATCCACTCTATCGCAGACCAGACCCTCAGCCGGTGGCCCGCGCTCTATGTCACGTGGGCCGAGGCGAAAGACTTCTGTGTGGCAAAGAGTGCAAGACTTCCGACGGAAGCGGAATGGGAAAAAGCAGCGCGGGGGTCCGAAGGCGGCCTATTCCCCTGGGGCACAACCGCTCCCAACCCCACCGTCTCCATGTTCGGCCAGCACCACGTCCATGAGATCCCCATTCTCGCGGCAGTGGATTCGCATGAGGCTGGCAAGAGTCCCTATGGTCTCCATCACATGGCGGGAAACGTCGCCGAATGGGTCCAAGACTGGTTCGGGCCTGACTACTACGCGTACATGCCGGAGCGCAATCCACCGGGCCCGACTAGCGGGCGATACAAAAGTGTTCGCGGCGGTTCGTGGAAGAGTCATCGGGTCATGCTCCGAACGGCGACCCGTGGTGGCTCAGCGCCCGATCAACGTTTGGCCACAATCGGCTTCCGCTGTGCGAAATCACCTTTCCCTGACGATCAACCATTCAGCTCAAAGTAGACCTTTCCTTGTAAGGCGCGAGCCCTGTGCTAGCATTTCTTTCCTATGGCTCTGCCAAACAGCGTACATGATCTCCCTACCCTCGTTCGTTCTGGAGTGGGGTTGCTGGTTTCATGTTGTCAGAAAACAGCTGCGAGAACTTAAAATTAGAAACTTGCAACCCTCTAAAACGCTTGGATGAGATACGTTTCACGAGGGACGTGTTTTCGCGCCGAACAGGCCTTTTCACCCTCTTGTTTCGATTGACAGGATACGGTAGGATTTTATATACATACTCGATCCAGACCAGACAGGCCAGGCTATCGTCGATTGAGCACACCAGAGAGGAAGCCGTTCCCGCCTTTCTCTCGTCGGGCCGGTGGATAAAGGGAGGGAACAGCGAGCTAGAATCAGGCCATTCGTTAATCACAAGGAGGCAGTCCCATGAAGAGTGCACTATCAGTCGTATTTGGCGTGGCAGCCGTCGCGTTTCTCGCGGCGCCGCTCACCTCGTTCGCAGGCGGAACGATTTCCGGCAAGGTGACTTTTGCCGGAAAGGCCGAGCAAAGTGAATTTTCATTCGCGAAGTTCCCAAACCCCAAGTTCTGTCCCAAGAACCCACACAAGGAATTGATGGACGGGGACAAGCGGTTTCTGAAGAAGATTGAAGTTGGCAAGGATGGCGGTTTGAAGAACGCGGTTGTCGCCGTCGTTGATGTCGAAGATCAGGCGTTCGTCGATGGGTATCAAGGCACTGAGGTGGTTGCGGAATTCTGCGAGTTTCTGCCGTTCGCTGGTGTGGTGGTGAATAACAAGTCTTTCAAGGTTGAGAACCTTGACGCCGATCCGGATGATCCAAAGTCGGTCCAAGGTGTGCTCCACAATCCGCATAGCTTCGTGGTGAAGGGCACCAGCTCGGCCACCGGTTTCAACATCGGTTTGGCTAAGAAGGGTGACAAGCTCGACAAGCCAGTGGTGTTCCGGGGCGGAGCCGAGAAGGATGGGTTCTATCGTTTACAGTGCGACCAGCATGAGTTCATGCAGGGCTTCTTTCTCCCTGTGTCGAGCCCGCACTTTGCCGTTGTGAAGGACGATGGTTCCTTCGAGATCAAGGATGTGCCGGCCGGCAAGCACAAGGTGGTGGCCTGGCATCCCTTCGCCGCCAAGGGGAAGAAAGTGGAGTTTGAGGTCGATGTGACCGATGGCGGAACCGCCAATCTCAAGGCTGAGATCAAGTAAGCCCGAGTGTGTCTGCGCGGGGCAACCCGCAATCGAAGGGCAGCGGAGGAATCCGCTGCCCTTTGTGTTTTCCCAGCCGATCACCGTACTTCCGCTGCCTTGCCTTTCAGTTTCCAATCTAGGTAAGATGCCGAGTTTCAAGGCGATTTTCTTGAGGGGCGTGGTGTGTCACGAGAACTTTCGCTCGCGGAAATCTTCCAGCTTGGGTACTACTGGGAGACCAAAATTCTGCTCACAGCCGTCCGGCTGGATGTGTTTTCTGCCTTGGATGGGAAGCGGAAAACGCTCTCAGAGGCAGCTGATCGAATCGGCGCCCATGCGCCGACGCTGGAACTGCTGCTGAATGCTCTGGTCGCGATGCGGCTGCTGGAGAAGGACGGGGATTCCTATGGGAACTCAATGGCCGCGGCCACTCATTTGGTCCGCAACTCTGGCCAATATATCGGGCATCTCCTGCTACTTCACGATGCAGAATGGGACAACTGGGGCAAACTGGAGCAGACGATTCGTACGGGACAGAGGGCAGTGGACCGGCATGTCTTTGAAACCGACCCTGAGTTAGGCCGCAACGTATTGGCGGTACTCCATCGGATTGGACAGCAGAGCGGGCCGGATTTTGCCAAGCGGCTGCAGCTGAGCGAGCCGGTACGATTCCTCGATTTGGGAGGCGGGGCCGGAACGAATGCGATTGCGTTCTGTCAGGCCTATCCGGAGCTGACTGCTACGGTGTTCGATTTGCCCGCAACACTCCCACTCACGGAACGAACGGTGAAAGAAGCTGGTCTGGAATCGAGAATTGCGTTGCGTCCAGGCGATTTTAACAAGGATAAACTCGGTGGGCCTTACGATGTCGTGCTGATGTCCGACATCTTGCATTATCAAGACTTTGCAACGAACGCAGCATTGGTGAAGAGGGTCTGGACCCATTTGGCGCCAGGTGGCAGGCTGGTCATCAAAGACCGATTTTTAAATGAGACAGGAACCGGTCCTGCCTGGACGACCGCGTTTGCAGTCCACATTCTTATCAATACAGAACGAGGCGGTTGCTACAAGACGGCAGATGCGATTCAGTGGATGGGGGAAGCCGGCTTTCAGACCGTCACAGAACTGGAGCCGTCAGCGGTCGTGCAGGGAGTGAAGGGTTATGAAGCCTGAGAATCGGATGGTTGCTTTGGTTTGTTTCGTTTGTTTGGTTGAACGGAACTATCCAAACAAACCAAATGAACGAAATGAACCAAATAAACCGGGACCAACAGGGGTGTCATGCTTGAATGGTTGAAAGAGCCTGGATTTTTTGGAACTCACGCCACGGTCGGGGCTGATATGAGCCAGCTCATGGCGACGTTCTTTACGGGGCTCTTCGTGATCGGCTGGATCCAGGCAAAGAGACGCCGGGCAGATGCTCATCACTGGATGATGTTTGGCGGGATGATCGCCATGGTAGCGTTCTTCATCAGCTACTATCTCTTTCGGCAATTAGGCGTGTTGGCCTTTGAGGGGAAGGAAGGCTTCGGCGGGTCGCAAGCCCTCTACGATTATGTCTTCATTCCTGTGCTGACGGTGCACATCATTCTGGTCATTCTCGGATTGGTCATGGCGATTTACATGATTGTATTGGGTTTTCGCGCGCAACAAGTCATCGATGGTGTCAGATCGCTCAGAGAGACGCTGTTGCTCACGACCTGGAAAAAAATAGGGCTGATTTTCGGTACTCTTACGGCGCTGATCGTGGTGTTGTTTCTCTCGCGCATCGCCACCGCCGACTTCTCCATGCGGAAGTTCGAAGTGTATCTCGGCTTATTGGCGGTGATCGCCGTTGTGTTCTCAGTTGAAATGACGATCCAACGGATCTGGCCGAACGGCGCGCGCCGTCATCGGGCGCTCGGGCTGTTCACGATGGTCGTCTATTGCGTCCTCTTTGTGACCGGGAGCACCACCTACACGATGCTCTACCTCTTGTACCCGGGGAAGATCGGGTGACCAATGAGTGCTGAGACGAAAGTGCTGAGTGCTGAGGTTTCAGAAACGCCTAAGGTTCCGGTCCGCGAAGTTAATTTCCAAGTCTTTCGTACTCAGCACTCAGCACTCAGCACTGCGGGTCTGCCATGTTGACCTGTGGCTGCGGACGTTGGATGCATACCGAAGGGGTTGAAGAACGTTCGTATGAGGATGGAACGCCCCAGTGGTTCATTCGGACGGAATGCCGCGGCTGTGGGCTAAAAGTGGGAGTCGATGTTCCTGCCGGTCAACCGGGCGGGCTCGTCGATCGGATGATGTGGACCGACGACGCGATCCATAGGTTAGACCGCATGCCTCCGTACCTGGCCCCGCTTGTGCGAGGTGAAGTTGAGCAGGATATGAGGGTGAGAAGCGAACGGGTCGTCACCTATGACATCTTGCTCCGTCCAAGGACTGGCGAGCGCATCGAATGGGAGCCTGAAGCGGAGCGTCGATTAGACAGGGTGCCGGCGCCGGTACGCGCCATGGCACGCATCGAATTAGAACGGACCGTGGCGGATCGCGGCGAGACGCGCATCACTGTCGCGCTGATGGAAGAAGTGAAGGCACGATATTTTGGGATGGCCTCTTTGAAGAAGTGAGTGGTAAGGAGTGAGGTGATGGGCGTGAGGGGTAAAGGGTGAGGGGTTAGGGGTAAAGGATTCACGACTAACAGGTTAAAGATGTTGCATCGAATGGCTTTGCGAGTGTTACCCAGCCTCAGTCTGGCGGTCACAGAGCAGTCTGTGCGCAAGAAAAAGCGCATCGTCATGTTTGTGCCTGGGTTGGTGGCATTCGCGGTCTATCGGCTGGCTAAGCTGCTATTGCCGCTTTCGGAACCGATCGTGTTGTTGGTAGTCAGCGGCCTTGTCTCGCTAGTGACGGCGTTGCTAGCGTATCGCGTCGGTCGGGCTACTGCCTGGAGGAAGATCGTGAGCGAGGATGGGGGCCGTTTACTGCTCTGGCTCGGCGGTTGGATTGGGTTTGTGTATGGGGTCCAGTTATCTCTGTTGGTCTTGGCGCTGCTCTGGCTAGTTGGGTATGACTACCTCAAACATCCGGATGGCCCGGCCATGATGGCGATCATCATTGCCTGTACCTCTGTCGCGCGCGATGCCTTTGAAATCGGTCACGTGAAGAAGATTGCCCTGATGGGACGTCCCTTTCCGACCTTTCCCGATGGGGCAGCTCTCCGTACAATGGTGGGCCAACACGCGATGGCATTTGTTCCATGGGTCGCAGTCGGTCTCGTCGTCGGCGCCTTGGGCGCATCGATGGGGCACTTGGTCGAGGCGAGCCAGATCGCAGCCCTGGTCCAGCTGTCTTCTGTGGCGTTGTTGGGTGGCGCGGTCGCGCTCTGTGCCTACTTTGGCGGGCTTCGCCCTGAGAAGGCCTGGACGCAAGGCTTGCTGCAGACGAAGGCGGGTGAACTGCTCAAGTATTGGTGGTGGCCCGGACTCTCCTTCGCTGCGACCTACTATCTTGTGGCGGCAGGATGTGTGATTTTCCTCTTGAAACAGCCGGGGATTCCCACTCCCTATGCGATGGCCGTGGGCGGATTCGTGACAGGCATGATGGCGTTGTATTGTTACTATCTCGGATTTCGCCGGCAAGTAGAAGAGCAACAGGGGCACACGATGTCGAGTGCTTTGCTCCGATGCCCCTTCGTCATGGGAATCCTTGGCAAGTCAACGGGAGCGGGCGTTTCGATGCAGGCTGGTTCCGGCTCGAAAGTTTAGCAGAATGCTGAAAAAGTCCGCCAGCGTCGTTCTCGCATCGTTCAGACCCTCAATGTACCCCAGAGGGACGCCTCGGGTCTTCACTCGCTGCGGCCTTGCTGGACGAACTTTTTGAGCATCCTGCGGGACTGTTCTCCTGTTGTGGCACATGTGCCGACTATAGAAGTCCTCGCGTGCCAACATAGTTTTTCGGTGGCCCACTAAATGGTTATGAAGAAGAAAGCATACAGAGTCATCGGGTATTCGGTTCTGCTACTTGTTGTTATCGCGGCTTTGGGGATTGGCTGGGGGCTTCAGAGCCAATCCTTTGCCGGGGACGCCACCGATCTGTATTTCAAGACGCCAGGGATTCCCGAGGGGCCTCCGGCTCCTTCCCCTCAGGAGACGGTCTATTCGCGTGTCGGGTCGTTCGACAGCCGGTTGGTCGTGTGGTTTGTTACGCAACTCCACACCTACTTCGGAGGGTTTGTTCTCGCGTTGCCGATTTTTTGTGTGTTGTTGGAGTTTCTTGGGCTCAGCAGCAGAAAGCCTGAACTCGCACTTCGCTATGACGGCCTCGCGCGTGATTTGGCAAAAGTCGCCCTCCTTGCCCTGTCGGTCACGGCTGTGGTCGGGAGTATCATGCTGTGGATATTTCTC
>JAABQN010000056.1 GCA_011391455.1 Nitrospiraceae bacterium | reverse complement strand
CACCGGCAGCCCCGACCGAGTATCGCGATATTCCCTACGTCGGCAGCCGCAATGTCATCTGGGTTGTGGCGCAGCTCCATTTGCTGCTTGCGGGATTTGTGTTGGGTGTGCCGATGTTTGCCTGGGTATGCGAAGTCGTGGCCTGGAGGGGTGGCGAAAAACGCTACGACAAACTTGCCAAGGAATTCACCAAGCTCCTGACATCCGCTTATTCCACAACCGCGCTCTTCGGCGGCATCTTATTGTTCCTGCTGATCGCGTTTTATCCCAAGCTGATGAACTATCTGACCGATATTTTCTTCCCGTCGTTTATTGTCTATTGCATTCTTTTCCTGGTCGAGACCGCGACGCTGTACCTCTACTGGTATGGCTGGGATGCGATGCAATACGGCGGCAAGAAGACCTTTCATATTTTTCTCGGTCTCATGCTCAACGTCTTTGCGTTTTTTATCATGATCATACCGAACTCCTGGGCCACCTTCCAATCCAGTCCCGTCGTGATTGCCGAGGGGACGGATATGGCGCGGGCCTGGGCCGCAACATGGAATCCGACCTGGTGGCCGGTCAATATTCACCGGATCATCGCCAACGTGGTGCTGGGCGGGTATATCTGCGGCGCCTACGCAGGGATTCGCTATCTGTCCGCCAATACCCCGGAAGAGCGCGACCACTACGACTGGATGGGCTACGTCGGAAACTTCATTGGTGTATTCGGTCTGTTGGCGCTCCCGTTTGCCGGCTACTGGCTCATGCGTGAAATCTACCAATACAATCAGCAGATGGGCATCACGCTGATGGGAGGCTTCCTGTCGTGGCTGTTCATTTTGCAAGCCATGCTCATCGGGGTGCTCTTTCTCGGGTCGAACTATTATTTTTGGCTGGGGATCACCTATCGCATTCCCGGGTCGGCGTTGAAGTACCGGAAGCCGATGTTAGCGATGTTGGTGGTGCTCCTACTGTGCCTGGCTGTCTGGATGACCCCCCATTCGCTCGTGGCGAGCTTGGAAGAAGCGGCAAAGATGGGAGGGAGCCACCATCCGCTTCTGGGAGTCCTCGGTGTCATGTCGGCAAAAATGACCGTATCGAATTTGATGATTCTCGTCACCTTCATGAGCTTCATCATGTATTGGCGGGCAGGCAAGCAGGATACGGCCGGCTGGGCGAAGATTGCCAAAGCGATCATGGGTGCCATCCTTGTCCTTGCAGGTATTGCAGTCATCATCCTTGGCGTGTGGGGGTATTTCGTCCCCGCGATCATTCGCATCAATTATTTCTCGACGTCGCAGGTGTTGATCGTGATCGGAGTCATGCTAACCATCACGCCGCTGACAGCCTTGCTGATGAAGAGCGCCAAGACTACGACGGAAATGGCCTGGGGCAAGATGCCTCCCCGTGCCGGCTACTCCCTTGTTCTCAACGCGATCATGGTCATCCTCCTCATGACGCTGATGGGGTACGCACGGTCGTCCTCTCGCGTCCATTGGCACGTCTACGGCGTGCTCCGCGATACGTCGCAATACGCATTTTCACCGGCGCTCGGCTATGCATCCGGGATCATGGCCTTATGCACGTTCTTTTTCTGCATGATTGTCGCGTTCATTTTCTGGGTGGCCACGATGGGTGATAAGGCAAAAGCGGCCACGACGTCGCCGAGCAAAGGGGAATTGCCCCATGGCATGCCGGCGATGGCAGGCGCATCGAGCGCGCTCGACGCCCCAAAGGCGCCTAAGTTCTGAGTTTTGAATTTTGAGTTCTGAGTTATGGGTTTTGAGTTGAACTCAGAGCTCAGTACTTCTAACTACCCAAAGGGGATATATGAGCGAAGTAGTCAGACTGCAATTGATTTGTCTCTCGGTGGTAGGGAGCGGGATCCTCATCCTCCTCTTTATTAAATCCGTGTTCCCGCGGGTCATCGGATTCGTCGCGATTGTGCTCGGCCTCTTCATGCTGACGGCGCTGGCGGTGCCACAAATGGCGTCGTTGCCGCCCGTTGAGGAGAAATTCGACATTGCCACGGTAAAAACGCCGACGGATCTGGCGGCCATTGGACAGAAGATTTTCTTTAGTAAGGGCCAATGCGCGCTGTGCCACACGATCGGCCCTAGCGAGTCGGCCCGTTGTCCGGACTTGAAGGGGATCGGGGCCAAGCTGAGCCGTGAGTTTCTCTATGAAAGTATGACGCAGCCGCAGGCGTACGTCTATATGGACTATCGCCATGAAGGCTTGCCGAAGATGTATCCGGCCGAGATGCCTGCCATCAATAAGAACCCGATCGGGCTATCCAGGAACGAGATTCTCTCGGTCATCGCATTCCTGCAGCAGATGAGCGGCGAACCGATTTCTATCAATCCATCTGAACTGGACGTGCCGGGATCGCCTGCCGCTCCGGTAAAGGCAGCTCAGTCCGGTCCAGTGGCCGTGGCGCAAGCGCACTGAGGAGGAACGTATGGGGCCGTTGATCAAGCTGATCCTGTTGAATGTCATCACCTATCTAATTTTGAAATTTGTGGTGCCCAATATCCCTGGCTCGGCGCCGCTCCCCGCCAGCTTGATGTTTCTGTACCTATTGCTGGTGACAGCAGGGTTTCTCATTCTCGCCACCGTGAGTGCGGAGTCCAAAGAGGAGTTTTGGGGTCCGATTCAACGCTTCCTGACGGGAGAGAGTATCGGCGGGCTGCAAGCATTACGTTACCTCGTCTTGATTCTCTTTCCGTTGCTGGTCGGCTGGCAAACCTATAATAGTACGGCGGTCAGCGATGCGCCCCCTGGTGAAAACAGGACCATTCATCCAGCTCCGCCAGGCGAATATGCCGGCTTGTCGAATCCAGTTCCAAAGACACCGGACACGATCCAGCAGGGGAAGGGATTCTATGCGGCATTCTGTTCCCCTTGCCACGGAGGAAACTTTGACGGCAAGGGGTCGGCAGCCAGGGGATTTAATCCTCCCCCGGCCAACTTCGCCGACCCGACGACGATTGCGATGCTCCAGGAAAGCTATCTCTTCTGGCGTATTAAAAAAGGCGGTGTCGGTCTCCCAATCGAAGGCATGCCATGGAAATCTGCGATGCCTCGCTGGGAACTCGAACTTCCCGACGAATGGATCTGGAAAATCATCATGGGTGAGTATGATGGCGCGCATCAATCGCCTCGGACCTGGGAATAGGGGAGCGGGGTAAACGGGTTGTCTCCCTTGCTCGCGGAGCCCCCACGATAAAACAGTGGTCGCTCGACGCGCGCAGTTGGAGACAAACCCGTTCACCCCTTGAAGAGACGAGGATTACGACAGGGGAATACGCGGACTCAAGAAGGTGCTTGTCATGGGAGCGAGCATCTTGGTGAGCCTGGGGTTGGGCCGGTGAGAAAATCGCAGTCGAAAGCGCATAGCCCCACCCGCTGAGGAGTGACTAGGGAGTTTGAGTAGGGAGTTAGTGCGGAGAGAGAGGACGGAACTTATGATACGCGGACTCAGTCGAATCGTTTCGAATGTCGTCGTCGCAGCGTGCCTTGCCATAGGGTTTCTGATCGTGCAGCCCGCCGGAGCCGAGGAAAAGCCCAAGGCTTCCGCTCCGGCAGAAGAAGAAACTCAGGCAAGCTCGTCGGTCAGCGCTCCGCTGGTGAAGGGCACCCTGCCTGCCGATGATCCGACTGCGGCAGTGTGGAGCAGCGCACCCATGGCAACATTCCCGATGTCGCCTCAAGTCCATTGGCCAACCCGCAATCTGGAAGCGACAGTCAAAGATATGATCGTGCGCGGTTTGCACGATGGGACCAATGTGGCGATTCTCCTGGAGTACGCCGATCCAACGGAAGATCCGGACGATGCAGCGGCGATTCAGTTCATGGTGGGCGACAAGAAAGCCCACTTTGCACATGGCCAGCCGATGGCGCAGGTGGAAGGCGGACCGGTCAATATCTGGTATTGGAAGAACAAAGACGGTAAAGGCGTCGATATGAACGCCAAGGGTTTCGGCACACTAAAAATCCAGGACCACCAAGATGTAAAGGCCAAGGGGGCCTATGCCAACGGCAGATGGAAAGTGGTTTTTTCGCGGCCGCTCGACACAGGGCATCCTGAAGAAGATACGCAGATCACGACAGCCGGGTTCATCAATATCGGCTTCGCCGCCTGGGACGGCAAGAAGGATCCAAGCAGCGGGGAGCTGAAAGAGAAGGGATCCCAAAAGGCCGTCTCTTCCTGGTGGTATTTCCGCGCAGAGGCGCCACCCGATTATACCGGTTATTACTATGCGGCCATTGCCGTGGTCCTGGCTCTCGGATTTCAGTTCGTTCTGATCCGCAAGCTAAAGAAAGGGCAATCAGCATGAAGGCGGCTCGGTTATATGTAATGGGAATAGTGGGGGTTGTGGCCGCTGTATGGGCCATGGTAACCGTGGCAGGTTGTGCCAATGAGCAAGGGGCGAAGGGACATGAACTCTACAGTCACTACTGCTCACATTGTCACGGTGAGAGCGGAAAACAGAACGAGGGATTCAACTGGTCCTCGATGCCTGATCCGAAGCCCAAAGATCTCACAAACAAATCAGAAATGAGCACGTTTAAAGACGAAGATATCTTCAATACGATTTCTCGCGATATGAAGGATACGAGCGAAGAGGGTGGAGATGAGATCGGTGATGACGATTTTGCCGTGCCGACCATGCCGACCTTCAAGTATACCCTCTCGGAAGAAGAGATTTGGGCCATTGTCGGGTATGTTCGCGGTCTCCATGGTGGAAAGATGGAGTTTAAAGTCGAGGAACGGAAGAAGCAGCTCGAAACGGCGCTCCAAACTGCAAAAACGAATTTAGAGCAGGCCACGAAGGCCTATGAGACAGCCGAAAAACAGGCCAGCGAGGAAGCGGAAAAGAAGAGTGAAGCGCTCAAGAAGGACGTCGAGCCAGACGAGTCCTCCTATGCCAACGAATTAGCAGTCATGATCAAAGCGAAAAAAGAACTCGATGCCGCACAGGCTGTCATGACGAATCTCGTGACGAGACCGGGAAAAGGTACAAGCGTTCCCAGGCCGGATCTCACGATAAAGCCGGACCAGCTTGCGAAGACGGTGGCGTATGGCCAACGGCTCTATGAGAACAAGTATGGTTGCAACGGTTGCCATAGTATCGGCAAAGATGGCGGGAAGGTCGGGCCGGCGCTCGACCGGGCTGGATTCAGATTGAATGGGACCTGGGTTTACCGGTGGCTGAGGAACCCGCAGGCGATGAATGCGGAATCCAGGATGCCGGCGCTTGGCCTCAGCGATGCCGATGCCAAGGCCGTGACGATATACCTTACGACATTGAAATCGATGATGACCGAGGAAGATATCCAGAAGGCTGCAGCTGCGGCTGCGGCGGAAAAGGCTGAAGCGGAAAAGGCTGCGGCCAAGGCCAAGGAAGAGAAGGCCAAAAAATAAGCTTTTGAGAACTGAGAAAAAACTTGGTCTATCTCGTTTATTTGCTTGAACGAACCTAACCAGACAGACTAGATAGACCGAACAGACCAGATAGACTGCTTATCATCCTTTGGTCAGAGCAGAAATCCTGCAATCAATCCAATGAAGACGGCGGCTCCTACCCACACATGTTGCTGAAACATGTGGAAGGCAGTGGGAGTCGTCACGGCTTGTCTGAGCTGCAGGGCTTGCCTTAGGCACCAGGCTCCAATGCCAACGAGCGCTGCATAGTAGATCCAGCCGATCTCGGCGAGCCAGCCCGCGAGCCCCAGCAGCAGTAGCATTGCGCAGAAGACTGTGCCGACGGCGATCCAGGCTGACGAACCGAACAACAGCGCCGAGGATTTCACGCCGATCCGACGATCGTCTTCCCGATCTTGAAGCGCGTAGATCGTATCGTATCCAATCGCCCAGCAGACTGTCGCAGCGAATAGGCACCAGGCCGGCGTTTCGATCGCTCCTTGCGAGGCGGTCCAAGCCATGATGGTGCCCCATCCGAAGGCAATACCCAACATGGCTTGCGGGATGTGGATCACGCGTTTTGCCAGGGGGTAGAGGGCGGCCAAGAGGACGGCGATCGGGCTCAGAAGGATTGTCAGCGGGTTAAGGAGCAGCACAAGCATTCCGGCAAGCAACAGGAGAAGACCGGCGACCAGCACAGCGTGTGTGGCACTGAGTTCACCCGACGCAAGTGGCCGCACCTTGGTACGGACCACATGCCGGTCGAACGATCGATCTGCGAAATCGTTCATTACGACCCCAGCGCTGCGCATCACAAACGATCCGGCCACGAAGATCGCGATTAAGCGAAGCGGAGGCATGCCGCGTGCGGCCAACACCAAAGACCAGAGAGTCGGGAGCATGAGCAGCCAGGTTCCAGTCTGGTTTTGGAGGCGAATGAGCCGGCTGACGGCGGACCAGGTGAGTCGAGGTGATGATGGCGCTCCCGGCGCCGGTGAAATTGCGTCGCTCATGCGGGTGAACTTAGCCGAGGGGTGCGGGGCTGTCAACGGCGAGAGACGTGGTCTATTCGGTCTGTCTGGTCTCTCTTGTCTATCTCGTCTAAGAACCGGTCAATCCGAGTCTTGAGGCCGAATAGACCAGATAGACCGAATAGACCAGACAGACCAGATAGACTGACTTGAGTCTTTTCTGTATAAGAATGATTGTGCAGGTCATCGATTCAGGGCATTCCCCCCTTCTATTTCGTGCAGCCTCATGGGTTGTCGCGTGGATAGGTCTCGCGATATTCACGGGCTGCTCGCTCTTCTCAGGCCGAGACGGTTCGACGATCAGCTACGATCTTCCCCTGACTGTCCAACTTCGGTCCGATCCGAGCATCACCGGGGCGCAGCTCACCTATCAGGACGCCTGTGGTCAGTGGCAGTCCTTGCCGATCAGCGCCCCACTACAAGAATTGCTCAGACGGAAAACAGGCCGCGTCTTTGAAAAGGTCCTGACTGGCGAGACGAGATCCTCATCGGCGCCGGATGGCTCTGTCGATGTAGCGTTGGGACTAGCCCATGCCGATCTGACTATCCCTCGAAAGGGCAATAAGAGCTATCCAGCTACGGTGACTCTGGGATTGGACTTTGCCTACCGCGCTGCGGATGGGACGATCCTCTACAACAAGAAGATTCAAAGCAGTGGCCGTGGATCGGTTGAGGTCACTGAGGGGTCGTGTGAGGTGAAGGGGCTCGACCCTATTGCTCAAGAAGCCATGGGGTATGTGACGGATGGTATGGCCAATCAGCTCGGGACGTCCAGCAGGATTGTCGATGCCGCTCAAGCACGCAAGGCCGGTGGCTTCAAGGCAGTCGTGACGACGGTCACGCCGCCGCCGTCGGCGATCACCGCGTCTGTACCGGCCCCGGTAGATGGTCCTGCCACAGTGATATTCCGGGCGATCGTCCACAACGAAAATCACCATCAGGTGCTCTATACGGGTGAAGCCATCACGATTGAAATTGAAATTAAAAATGAAGGCCCTGGAACCGCACGAGCTGTTGAATTGTTCGTGACGGCCACGCCGTCCTCGATCGAGCGGATTCCCAGCGTTGTATCCGTCGGCGATCTGCAGCCTGGCGAAGTGAAACACCTAACAGTGGATGGCAAAGTGGGCAGGGTCAAAGAGGCTATGCAGGAGGAGTTGACGCTGATGTTGCGTGCCGGGTCCCCGTCGGTCCAGCTGCCAGCTGCCAAGAAGTTTCTGGTGGCGATGAAGCCTGAGCCTGGGACGGAAGCTGTGGCGCTGCCGGTCGATGTCGATCGGCTGCCGAAACGGGCCAGCCTGCTCAAACAGCCTAAGGCCGTCGGGATTGTCGTCGGCGTGGGGAAGTTTCGGGAGAGCAGCATTGCCCCAGTCAAGTACGCTGCACGAGATGCGGAGGTCATGGCTGCGTACCTCAAATCGATCGGAGGGATTCCTTCCGAGCGCGTGCGCACCCTCGTCGACACCCATGCCCTTAAGAGCGATTTGGCCGAGGTATTGGAAGAGTGGCTGCCCAAACACACGGACCCCACTACCGTGGTCTATGTCTCGGTCACAGGCCGAGGAGTCGTTGAGCCGGCAACCGGCGCCGTGTCGATGATGATGTTCGACAGTGCCGCAACATCCGGCACACGACTCTACTCGCTTCGCCGGTTACAGGAATCCTTGGAAAAATTGCCGATTCAGCAGGCCGTCGTCATGCTCGATCTCTCGTTAGAAGCATCGCCAGGCAAGGCGGCGGCAGACAGGCTCGTCCCACTGTGGGAGCAGGAGGGCAGCGGGACCGAGAAGATCATGTGGATGGTCGGCAACCAGACAGTCCAGGAGGCCCATAATTATGATCAGGGCCGGCACGGGCTGTTTACCTATCAATTACTCAAAGGCCTAGGCGGCGCCGCAGACATCGATAAGAACGGCACTATCCTGGCGGGAGAACTCTGCACCTATATCAAGGGGCAGGTGTTTAAGGTCGCCCACGAGCAGTATGGCAACGAACAGGAGCCCCTCTGCCTCCCTAGGCCAGGCCAGGGGGCTTCGGTCAGGTTACAGCCGGTTGCCCAGTTCAAGTAGCGGAAGAGAAATCCCTTGAGGCTGAGAAAAAACACGTGTAAGTTGTGGTCCTTCGTGCGAGAGCCGGCGTAGCTCAGTTGGTAGAGCAGCGGTTTCGTAAACCGCAGGTCGTCCGTTCAATCCGGATCGCCGGCTCCATATGCCACACAAGATAAGCTCCACAGCACGTTTGGATGCGCATTCCTGTTGGTTGAACGGGCGACCTGGGGGGGTCGAAGGGGGTGTGCCCCCTTCGTGGGGATCGTACAAGGGGGCTGGCCCCCTTTGTAGGAATCGGTGAGGCAGGTTTCAGGGCCGAACCGATGACAGGTTGTTCCGTTCAATCCGGATCGCCGGCTCCATAGATAGCTTGACCACCCCGGAACGCTCTACGATGCGTGACGGGGTCGTACTCCATTCCTGAACGTTACTCCTCCCGCCTGTCGCCGCGTTCCATCGTATCGCGGCGGATAGGTTCATGGCCGAATCCTGATTCTCGATTTATCAAAATGATGGCGTCAGATCGGTTCATCCAGTACCCTTCTCAGTGAGCCACACGACCTTCTATGAGGACTGCATGATTCGCGTGTTGTTAGTTGAGGACAATCCAGGCGATGCAAAGCGCGCCATCGAGATGCTGCGGGAGAAGGAAAATGGGGAGATCGAGGTGACCCATGTGGAACGTCTCAGCAGTGCCTTGCGTCGGCTCAATCAAGAGCCTTTCGACGCCATCGTCATGGATCAGACCTTAGTCGACACCCATGGTTTGGATACGCTGGATCTTATCCAGGCCGCGCTGTGCCGGTTGCCGATCGTGGTGCTTGGTGAAAAGGACAATGAAGCGGTGGATCGGCAGATGATTCAGCATGGAGCCCAAGAGGTAGTGATGAAAGACGGGTCGACCGCAGCGCAGCTCACTCGCGCGGTCCGGCATGCCGTTGAACGGAAAAAGGCCGAGCAAAATCTGAGCTATCTCGCGCAGCAGGATCCGCTGACCACCCTGGCAAATCGAGTGCTCTTTCGAGACCGGATGATCCATGCCGTGGCCATGGCCAAGCGTAAAAAACAAGTGGTCGGCCTTGTACTGTGCGGGCTGGACCGTTTCAAAGAGACCGTCTGGGCGGTTGGGGAGGAGATGGGGGATTTCCTGTTGAAAGAGGCTGCCGATCGCCTCAAGAAGTGTTTGCGAGAAGTCGATACGGCCGCACGTCTCGGCGGGGATGAGTTTACCTGCCTGATGGAAGGGGTCAACAGCCGGCCCGATATGGAAATTATCGGCAGCAGGATTCTGAAGGCGTTCGCCCAGCCTTGCGTCATCGAGAGCAAGGAGGTGCCCGTTACGGTGAGTCTTGGACTCGTTGCGTACCCGCTCGATGGCCAGGAGACCGACGGCCTATTCGCCAGTGCGAAGGCGGCGATGGAGAGTGCGAGAGAAGCGGGTGGGAATAGGTATTGTTTTCCTTCGCCGAGTGATCCAGGGGCGCTAGCATGTCCAGCATGAAGCATCACCTCATAATTGGTCTTGTGCTCGCGTTGGCGGTGGTCTATCCGACTCTCTCGCGGGCGGACTTTGTTGCGAGAGTCGTTACGGTCCATGAGGGCGATCGATTGACCATTCGCCACGACGGCCGCAGTGAAATAATCTACCTTCAAGACGTCGATTGTCCTGAGCTCAAGCAGTCCCATGGGAAACAGGCGAAGCACGCGATTGCCGCCTATGTGGGCAATCGTGACGTGGTGGTTCGCTCTCTCAAGCGGGACCGGCATGGACGGGCCACTGCCGAAATCTTCCTTCAGGACGGGCGTAACGTGGGGCATGAGTTGGTCAAAGAAGGGCTGGCATGGTCACGACCTGATACATCCCAGGGCCAGAGTCTTGTTGAGGTAGAGCAGTTGGCCAGGGCCGAGAAAAAGGGTTTGTGGTCTGAGCCTAATCCCGTGCCGCCGTGGGAGTGGAAATTACCGAAGAACACCAGCCGGAAGTATTCCAATTAGTCTTCTCCTCTTCTCTTCCGTTTCCTCATATCATCTACCGTCACCACGCAACACAGCGGCTCTTGCGCCATCGTTCGCATCCCTCCTACAGTAAGATTTTTGCGAGGCTGATATGGGGAGCTGGATTG
>JAABQN010000055.1 GCA_011391455.1 Nitrospiraceae bacterium | reverse complement strand
GTTCTCTTTCTCTCGGCAATCATTCTCTGCTCGCAAGCCTTCCCGGTCTTTTCCGCCGACAGCCGTCATTTTGCAACGGTGCCGGCGCTGGGTGTGCTTGCCGATGGGCAGACCGGCATCGTCCACTACATCGTCCTCCAAATCGACAACGATCCTCGACGAGGAGGCCCGACAATCCAGTTCAATGAAATCCATCTGAGTGGCGGTTCAATCGTCAGCGAGGATTGGAAAGAAGGCGTCAAGCAAGCCGTCGTTGCCGCCACGAAGGCGGTAGGAGGGGATGGGCGGGACTGGGTGATTACGATCAAGAACCGGTCATACAGTGCGTTGACCGAGGGTACGAGCGCCAGCAGCGCCGTCGCGGTCGGCATCCTGGCAGCCTGGCGCGGCGATAGCATCAAATCAGACGTCGCCCTGACCGGAAAAATCATGCCGGACGGTCAGATCGAGCCCGTAGGCGCACTGCTCGTCAAAATCGAGACGGCGGCCCGATCACAGTTTAAAACCGTACTGGTGCCTCGCGGGCAATTAGACCAGGTCGGCTGGGATCTCTCCCAACTGGCAACCAGATGGAACATCAAAGTCATTGAAGTGGCCACGCTGGAGGAGGCCTATCTGCTCATGACGACGTCCGTGCGCTAGCCGGATGCTGAAAAAGCCCGCCAGCATCGTTCTCGCATCGTTCAGACCCTCAACGTACCGCAAGGGTACGCCTCGGATCTTCACTCGCTGCGGCCTTGCTGACGAACTTTTTGAGCATCCGGCAAAGAGTCTACTCCTGTTGTTCTAGACGTGCAGGCCAGCGAAATTCTGGCGTGCCCACAGCGTTTTTCCGCAGCCTGCTAGCGGCTCAGTTCGTACCCGTCGGCACTAAGAGCTCCATCGCCTGCTGAATCTGGACGCGCGAACCGAGTAAAACCACGATATCACCAGCCATCAACTGAGTCTTCTCAGATGGACTTGTTTGCGTCACCCCGGCGCGCGTCCAAGCAATTACTGAAACGCCCGTGCGCGATGGGAGAGCAATTTCTTCCAACGTTTTTTCCCGCACAGGAGAATCGTCATCGATGCGGCAGGTTTCGACTTCCGCATCGTTCAAAGTTCCGTCACGAAGATGATGCGAAAGTTCCAGCGACTCGCTGCGACGAAGCAGCGCGTAACCTTCGCGGCGAACCTGTTCAACTTTTTGCAATACAACCTCCTGCGGCAGGTTGTAGGTACGGAGCACCAAAGCAAAGATCTCGATGGAGGTTTCAAACTCCTCCGGCACCACATCATCCGCGCCAAGTTGGTGCAGCTCATCCAGTTCTCGCAAATAGCGAGTCCGCACGACAACATGGAGCTTGGGGTTGAGCCCCTTGGCGATCTGCACAGCGCGCCTGGTGATAAACGGATCCGACATGGCGACAACCAACACCTTCGCATCCTCAATCTTCATGTGCCGCAGCACATTCGGATTCGTGGCATCGCCATAGTAGATGGGCACCCCGTGTTTCGCTTCGCGGGCAACGATATCGCCGTCGAGGTCCAAGGCGAGATACGGGATGTTCGTATCGCCGAGAACGCGCGCGAGATTCCTCCCGTTCAATCCATACCCCGCAATAATTACGTGTCCCCTCATCCGAATCTGTTTTCCTTCGGTCTGCAGAACGTGGGCGGTCGTAAGGCCGGGCAGCCAATGACGAAGCCGCTGCCATGCCTCCACGCGGCGGGCCAGGTGCGGCGACCACTGCATGAAAAATGGCGTCACGATCATGGAAAGCACCGAAACCGCAAGAAAGACCTGATACGGATCGCCCCGGAAGAAACTGGTCTCCTGCCCTTGCTGCGCCAGTAAAAAACTAAACTCTCCGACCTGAGCCAAGGCGATGCCCACCATGACCGCCTCACGCGGAGGAATAGCCGCCGTCAAGGCCGCTCCAGCCCCGGCGACAAACTTCACCAACAAAATCGTCACCAGCAGTCCAGCCACCGGCAGCGGGTGATCGAAAAGCACCCGCCAGTCCAAGAGGATGCCGATTGATACGAAGAAGAGACTATTGAAACTGTCACGGAACGGCAGCACTTCCGCCATGGCCTGATGGCTGTACTCCGATTCGGAAATAACCAACCCGGCAATGAACGCGCCCAATGCCAACGAGAGGCCACCGAGCGAAGTGAGCCACGCAATGCCGAGACAGGAGACGATAATCGTCAACAGGAATAGTTCGCGGCTGCGGCTCCGGACGATATGTCCCAACACCTTCGGGAGGAGATACCAGGCAGCGGCAATGACAAGCACCCCAACGAGAACGGATTTTCCCAAGGCAAGAAGAATTCCAAGCCCGCCTTCATCCGATGAGCCGGCAAGAATCGGTGTCAACAGCATCATAGGGACGACGGCCAAATCCTGAAAGACGAGAATGCCGATCGTGGCTCGTCCATGAATCGAGTCGCTCTCCCCCCGTTCAGCCAAAGCCTTCAACACGATCGCCGTGCTGCTGAGGGAGAAGAGGAATCCCCAGAAGATCCCCTGCCGCCAGGACAGTCCAAAGAGCATCGCCCCGAGCCACGCGATCAACAGCACGACGCCGACCTGGATCGGTGCGGCCAGAAACATGAGACGGCGCATGGAAGCCACCTGCACTAACGAGAATTCGATGCCGATGGTGAAGAGGAGCAGGACGATCCCGATCTCAGCCAATACCTGGACTGTGCCGATGTCCGAGATGAGGTTCAACCCGTTGGGGCCGATGAGCGCGCCGGCAACCAAGAATCCGGCAATCGAGGGAAGTTTGAACTGGTGGAAAACGAAGACGACGGCAATCGACGCCGTGAAGATCACGAGCAGATTAGCAAGGACGCCGTAGTCAGTCATGCAACGATCGGTTAGGGGTGAGGAGTGAGGGGTCAGGCGCGAAACGCTTCGAATATCTCACGCCTCATATTTCACGGACTCAGAGAGGAGAATACCGCAGCGGCGAGGAGGGAACAAGGCAAAGCTAGTTGTTCGACAGCGGCCGCTTCATGAGACATGTGAGCAGTCTGAAGCCTGAAGTGTTCGGGACTTCGAACCCAGAACTTCGAACTTTGCGTTGCCCCCGTCGCGCTTGCCTCAGGCACTGGTCTCGGGAAACGGCCAACTGATCCATCTAACAGGCCATCCGTTGGTAGCTAGACCCCCCTCGGAAGGCGAATAGACAGCGTTCTCCCTGATGGAATAGCTTGTCAATACACTTGGTGCGTATAATTTAAAAGGGGTGAACGACGATGCAATCCCTGCCTGTTCCACCATCTCAAGGGAGGTGCTCTATGCAGCCCACCCGTGTGCTCATGCTTGCAGCAACGATCCTCACCCTGTTCTCAACCTCGGCATTCTCCGAGACGACGGTCAGCTTCGATCCGTTCATGATGCGGGAATGCACTCAAGCCGATGGCAGCATTATCTATACCAACAAAGATGTGCCTGGCTGCAAACTGATGAAGCTGAAAGAACTGTCAATCGTGCCCTCGCTGGACGATATGCCAACCTATCGCCCCCCCGTGGCCGCAGCTCCGCGCTATGATATTCCTCCGCACCAAGACCGCAATCAAACCGGTATGGCAGGAGGCGGGCAGACCGTCCCGGATTGGGCCAAAGATTGGCATGCCAGCATCGCTTCGTCGGGATCCGTGCAAGCTGAAGTCTGCTCCATGTATGGAGAGTGGCTCCACATCAACCAGAAAACCCGTGGCGGGTTCTTTGCCGGGACAGATCCCTCGTATGGCGGAGACTTGTCGGGGAGAAATCAACGCGGGGCAAGCTATTCGTTCGAGGACAGAGCTCGCTACGGCGCACTGTCCGGCATTTTCGGGCGTGGATTTATACCGATCGGCTGTCCGTAACTGACGATCAACACATTCGAGAGGGGGCGTCAGGCCATGAACGGCTTGAGGCCCCCTTACTTTTTGTAGAACTCCCGATACCACTTCACAAAACGCGCGATACCTTCTTCGATCGGCGTCGCCGGGGCAAATCCGACATCTCGCGTCAGATCCTCGATGTCCGCGTACGTCGCCGGTACGTCGCCCGGCTGAATCGGCAGCAGCTTCTTCACCGCTTTCTTTCCTAGTGTATTCTCCAACACCTCGATAAAGCGCAGCAGCTCAACCGGCTGATGATTGCCGATATTGTAGATCCTGGCCGGCGCCGAACTGGTCCCGGGATCCGGTTTGTCACCGGACCAGGCTTGGTTTGGCGTGGCGGGATGATCGAGAGTCCGGATCACTCCTTCGACAATGTCGTCGACGTAGGTAAAGTCGCGGCGCATCTTTCCTTGATTGTAGACCTCGATCGGCTTTCCCTCCAAAATCGCCTTCGTGAAAATGAAGAGAGCCATATCGGGCCTTCCCCAGGGCCCATAGACCGTGAAAAACCGCAGCCCCGTGCAGGGAATCCGATAGAGATGCGCATAACAATGGGCCATGAGTTCATTGGCCTTCTTGCTGGCCGCATAGAGCGAGACCGGATGATCGACGTTGTCATGAATCGAAAACGGCATCTGCGTATTGCCTCCGTAGACGGAACTCGACGAGGCATAGACCAAGTGCTCGACCTTTGCCTGCCTGCAACCTTCCAATATGTTCAGAAACCCTTCAATGTTGCTGTCCGTATAGGCATGCGGATTCACGAGCGAATAGCGCACGCCGGCTTGTGCCGCCAGATGGACTACGCGCCGGATCGGATGCTTCGCGAACAGCTTCTTCATTCCAACCCGATTGGCCAGATCGAGCTTCGTGAATGAAAACGACTTGAACGGCTTGAGCTTCGCCAGCCTCGCCTTCTTCAGCCGCACGTCGTAGTAGTCGTTGACGATATCGAGTCCGATCACCCGCTCGCCTCGCTCTAGCAACCTGGTCGCAGTATGAAAGCCGATAAATCCTGCGACACCGGTGACGAGGATCGGGTCTTGCTGATTTTTGCGTACGGTCATAGTCGGTCCTTTCAATTTATCGAGACACGGCAGGGCGACTTCCGGCCTTCATGAACGGAGGTTCTCCGTGGTCAAGCCGGTAGAGCGACAGAGGCGTGAGGGCTTCTTCCGTCTTCATCGATTCCACGAGCCCGTCGGTCGTACGACGAAACAGATCCAACGCATGCCCGTAATGATACCTGCATCCGTTCTTGGCGAGAAGATCTTTGAGAGTTTTAGGCAATTCCCAGTGGGCCGTCAGTAACGCGGTACGGGCAGGATTCCGTCGGCTGAACATGAACGAGAGATGGTCCGGATACCAGTCTGCGCCGCCGGTGGCATAGGACACGAACAGCTTGGCCTGCGCCGCAGCGCACACATCGGCAAGATACGCGTTCGTGAGATAGCCGTTTTCTCCCACATCGAGCCATTTCCCGGGGTGAGACAAGGGCGCGTGGGCCGCATGGCCACGAACTTCGAGTAATTGTTGTTGCGAGGCAAACACCAGCGGGATCGGCCCATGCTTTTGTACGAGCGACTGAATCACTCCGTCCTTGAGGGCGGACCTGCCACTATTCGTCGGCCCGCTGTCCGCATGCACAAGCACGTTATAGCCACGATCGGCGATGAGATAGCAGTTGCGGGGCATCTCCAGATCGCAGGGGTCTTCGCCGTAGAACGGTATGGAATACACGGCTCCTCCTTCGAAGGCCCAACTCTCCCCGTGGGCCAATTCAATCACGTGACTGAATCCCAACTCTCGCAAGAGCGACAGATAATCGTAGGAGAGCATGCGCCGATTCCTTCGGCTCGGCACGATGATCGGCGTGTCCTTGGGCAGGTGCAAAAGCGTGCGAGGATCCACATGATCGTCGTGATCATGGGTCAAAAAGACGGCAGCCGGTTTGGGCAGCAATGATCCCCAGAGCGACGGAATGGAGGACTCCGCAAACCAGGGGAGCAGCCAGGGATCGAACAATAGCGCCTGATCTCGTTGCCGATACAGCAACGCAGCATGACCAAGATGGACCGTGTCTTGATCTTGCAGCGTTTCAAACCAACGGGATCTGACGGAGGAGGTGTTTGAGCTGACCAGACACTCATGCTGGTGAAGAGATTCGATCAATCGCGTGAGCAATCGTTCTCCATCTCGCCCCGAGGTCGCCACCACCGTGTTGATTTCGTCGGTCTGATGCGTACCGTCCAAGAACCCCAGAATCTTTCCCACCAACGGCCCCATCTGTCGCTGGTCGAACCCCATAGGGATTGCCTGCCGCTTCACAGAATGGAAAATCCGTAGCCCGCTGTTGGTGACGATGGAAGACTTTGTAGGGTCGGTTGGAAACTCCCATTGAAACGTGCCATCCGGCTTCCGTCCGCAACGAATGTGCTGTTGCAGATAAGGACGGGCGTTGATCACCTCCGCATAGGCATCTTCCAAGCGCCGTTGACGATCGGGATCGTCGAGCGGGGCACGCTTGGAAAAGACATCGCTGATGGCTGTATCGATCGCGCTGGAGAGCAGTCCGTGGGCTTCATGGAGACTGGCGACGACTTCAGGCGCCACCCCTGCCATAAAGGGAAAGGGCCCGGGAGGCTCCGCGCTCTCCCATTGTACCCAAGCCCAGGGCGCGAGACTGAGATACTGTCCGCGCGGCAAGCTTTTCCAAATTTGGCTCATGGACATGAGTGCTGAGTGTTGAGTGCTGAGACGTGGGAATTAGCGACCATGCGATTCTCGTTCTGCACGACGACGTTGGACGGCTGCTCTGAGACCGCCGAGGACAAGTGAGACCTCCTGCGTAAGACTCATCAGGTCGTTGAACGTGCCGGCATCGACATACTTGACGTCATGCGCGACATACAAGTGAGAGCGAAGTTCCGCGCAAGAGGACTTGGCAATGCTCAAGAACTGGTGAAATTCTGCTTGCCTGGCTCGCTCAAACCCCTCGGCAATATTGGCCATGATTGAGACCGCCGAACGTCTGACCTGATCTCGTAATCCGAAGTCTCTCGCAAAGTGCCCATTCCCGGTTACCTCGTACACTTTCTTAGTCAACTCCCGTGCCTTTTGCCATGCAATAAGATCCTCGAACCGTCTTGCCGCACTTCGCTCAGGCATTATTGCTTTCCTATATCTCAGCACTCAGCACTCACGTCTCAGCACTGAACCTCAGTTTACTGATCGAAGGTTCGTACAACGCTTGAATGACAACCCCGTCGGGATCGGAAAAGTAAAAGGAATAGCTGCCGTCGCGGTGTTGCTTCGGCGGTGTCACAATCCGCCCACCCAGTTGCTGCAAGCGCGGTTCAACCTCTCGATACATCCGGTCGACTGCCTCGGGACTCTCAAGGATCACGCCGATGTGATCCAACGATTGTCCCTTCAAGGGTTGATACGATGCGATCTCGGACGCTGGAATCTGATGTAAGGCGAAATTATCTGGTCCAGAGCTGAAATACACATTGTCTGGGTCCGGTTCCCACACCACCTTCATCCCCAGCAGCTGTTCATAGAATGTACGAGAACGCGCAAGATTCGTGACGCGCAACGCCACATGGCGTAATCCTCGATGGAGCGGAACTGTCATAGTCATCCTCAATCCGATCCGTATAGTAGGGAGCGGCTTCTGCTCCGTCAATTGAAAATCCCTAGCAGGATGCTGAAAAAGCCCGCCCGTCTCTCTTGTTCATTTGGTTTATTTGGTTTGTCTTGCTTATTTGGTTGAACCAGATCAACGAAATAAACCAAATAGACCAGATGAACCAAATCAACCGACTCACCAGTATGGTACGATACCAACGCTCCCGATCTTGAAGAAACAGTCTACGTTGGCTTTTTACTTTTTCCCTCGAAGGCCTCATGACTACCACTGGCTTCAATGGCCTGACCGTCGCCTCGTTTGAGTCTCGCATGGCGGCGGAGATCGCCCGGCTCATCGAGCGCTATGGCGGAAATCCGCTCGTCACTCCTGCCCTTCGTGAGATTCCACTCGATGATAATTCGGCAGCGTTGCAGTTTGGGGTTCAGCTCACGACCGAACGAGTCGATCTTCTCATTCTTCTGACTGGTGCCGGCACCACCGCGCTGTTCGATCTTCTCAAAACACGCTATCCCTGGCCGTCGATTGTGGCGGCCCTCAAACAGACGGCCCTTGTGGCCCGAGGCCCAAAACCCGTCGCAGCGCTCAAGGCATTCGGTCTCCAACCGACACTGACGGTGCCCGAACCGAACACCTGGGTCGATCTGATCTCTACGCTGGATAAGTACAGGACGGTGAAGGGATTGCGTGTCGCCGTGCAAGAGTATGGGGCGTCAAATCCTGATCTGCTGAAAGCCTTGAACCAGCGTGGAGCCGAGGTCTTTCAGGTTCCCATCTATCGCTGGGCGCTCCCGGATGATCTAGGGCCGCTCAGACAAGCGCTCGACGAAATCATCGCTGGCAAGGCGCCCGTGCTCCTCATCACCAACGCCGCCCAAGTGGATCATGTCATGCAGGTATTGGGAAAAGACGGAAAGGTAGGGCCCTTTCGTGCTGCGCTCAAGAACATGGTCCTCGCCTCCATCGGCCCCACTGCCAGCGAACGATTGCGCCAACACGACTGGCCAATCGACCTTGAGCCGTCACACCCGAAGATGGGAGTCTTGGTCAAAGAATGCGGCGAACGGGCTCACGCGCTTCTCTCGAGAAAGAGATAACATGCGGGAGAAACTCTGCAAAGCCAATCCTCTCAACAACCAACTTTCTTCAGAAGACGGATACTAAGGCGGCAGACTGGCCGTTCGTTGTGCCTGTGATACCCATAAATAGTTGAACCAGGATCATGATGACGTCGCCGAAGGGGATGAACCGCGCAGCAGACATCCGATCGTGTGACCGTACACATGCATCGAAAAGACCACCACCGCCTCGTATGGCACAGGCAGGCTCTGCTCTGCCTAGAAGTCGTAGGCGAGATCTGTTCGATCCTTCTGCCTAGCCCAATGTGACAGAGCGTTTGTTTGCTATGAGATCGGGACTGATGCTCATCATGCTTGCCTGTGCTAGGTCGCTGAGGGGTTGCATACTCAGATTTAAGAACCATTACCGGGAATTCGAGGACAACGATACGTCCGTGCCGAGGGATCTCAAGGCTTCAATTATGAACCTGGCACCACACGATAATTTGTGTCAGAATCCCCCCCTCGTTTCAACTCCATCTGAATAGAGGCCTCTGCAAAATGGCTGCATCGTCAAAAACCCCTACGGACCAGCCCCCTGCAAATCTACACCTGTGGGCATCGGCCTCGTGTTGTTGGTTCATGACCCTGCTTCTTGCGGGGCCAGTCCTGCACGCCGAGCCGACTGTCCCAATCATCAGCCAATCACTTCCTCCCCAGCCCACCGGCACACCAATCGTTTTTTCAGGAAAAACCCTCTTCAATGTCTATGCCAAAGTAGGCTCATTCAGCCCGCAGGAACGCGCCAGGTCCATCACCGAACGTCTATCACGCTTGGCGGAAAACCCTCTGACCAGGCCGGACGCGATTACCGTCATGGAGGGAGAGGGAGCAAGCGAGATTGTATCCGGCGAAGTTATAATTATTGCTGTGACCGATGGGGATGCGCGCCCAATCGGCCGATCCAGGCAGGAGGTAGCGCAAGAATATGCGGTCACAATCCGTAATGCCCTCACCACATCGCTGGAACAGACCAGTCCACGAGCAATGCTGATCGATGGGGCCTATGCTCTTCTGGACACCGTGATCCTCATCGCATTTTTAATCGCCTTTTACAAACTCTTTCCTAAACTCTATGAGAAAGTCAGGGTCGGGCGTGGAACCTATATTCCGTCGATCAAAATTCAACGGGTCGAAGTGCTGTCCGCCGACCAGCTCGCCTCCGCGCTCATCACCCTAGCCAAGGGGCTGCGTGTTTTCGCGACCCTGTTCCTCCTCTATGTGTGGCTGACGGCAGCCTTGGGGATTTTCCCCTGGACCAGAGGCATTTCCGCCCAACTGATCGAAGCCGTATTGACAACACTCAAGGCGATTGGCCAGGCCTTTGTCACCTTTGTGCCTAATGTCATGTCCATTATCGTCATCGTTATTGTGACCCGATACGTCCTCAAGCTGGTCGCAATGGTGTTCAACGGGATCGGGCGCGGCGCGATTACCTTTCCAGGATTCCATCGGGACTGGGCTGAACCGACCTATAAGATCGTCCGGTTCTTGGTGATCGTCTTCGCCGCAATTGCCTGCTTTCCCTATATTCCCGGGTCTCAATCCGAAGGCTTTCGTGGCATTTCGATTTTCTTGGGACTTCTCATCTCATTGGGGTCTGCCGTCGCCATCGGCAACATCATCGCCGGTGTCGTGCTCACCTACATGCGCCCGTTTCGAGTAGGTGATCGCGTCAAAATCGCCGATACCACAGGAGACGTGATGGAGAAAACGCTCCTTGTCACCCGAGTACGCACCATCAAGAATGTGGACGTCACGATCCCCAATGCCATGGTCCTTGGCAGCCACCTCATCAATTTCAGTTCCGTGGCCAAAGAACAGGGTTTGATTCTTCACACCAGGGTGACGATCGGTTACGATGCGCCCTGGAAAACGGTCCATGAACTCTTGATCGCAGCGGCGCACACGACCACTCACATTCTCAAGACACCAAAACCGTTCGTGCTGCAGACCAGCCTTGACGATTTTTACGTCACCTACGAAATCAACGCCTATACCGAAGAGGCCAATAAGATGGCTACGATCTATGCCGAACTCCATCAGAACATCCAGGATAAGTTCAACGAAGC
>JAABQN010000006.1 GCA_011391455.1 Nitrospiraceae bacterium | reverse complement strand
AGGCTCTGCACAAATTAGCAGTTTCGTTTACAGCAATACACTCCTTTGCTAGACTCGCGTGAGTTCAAGAAGAGGGGTTATTGATGAACACACGAACTGCGTTGAACCGAAAGATCCAGCCGCTGCAAGAAGAGATGGACGCCGACCGCCTCACGCCTCGGCAGTGCGACATCCTTCGCCTGGTGTCGATCGGGCATACGAACCGTGAGATCGCGCAGGTGCTGGAGATCAGCGTGCGCACGGTCGAAGTGCACCGATTCAACTTGATGCGACGGTTGAATGTGAGAAATGTGGCACAACTGCTCCGACGGGCTCTACAGCTGGGCCTCCTTGCCAAAACGTTCGGGGCCAAGTAGGCCTACAATTCCTTGAGCTTTCCCCGGCAATCTTCCACCCTCGTATAACCCTTCTTGCTGAGCTGTGCCGCCAGTTCCCTTTCCAATCGCCCGAACACATCGAGGCCCTCCTCGACCAAAACCGTCCCGATCTGTACGGCCGACGCGCCACAAAGCACATGCTCGAATGCATCCACGCCATTGACCACGCCGCCGGTCCCGATAATCGGCATACGCCCTTCGAAGATTTTCCAAAAGGCCCGCACGTTGGCCAGCGCGACCGGCTTGATGATCGTACCGCCCAGTCCACCGAACCCGCCCTTGGGCTTGATGACGACCGCCTCGCGCTCCGGATCGACGACGAGCCCGTTGCCGACCGAGTTGATCAGGTTGAGGAAATCGACCCCGCAACGACCGATCACCTCTCCCATCGCTTTGTGATGGGCCGGATCGAAATAGGGAGGCAACTTGACCCCCATTGGAACCGTGATGACCTTGCGAACCCGTTTCAGCAGTCGCTCGGAGGCTTCAGTGTCGTATCCGATTTGAGGTTTGCCTGGAATGTTGGGACAAGAGAGATTGACTTCAATCAAGTCAGGCTTCGCCGCATTGATGAGGGCCGCAATCGTCGGGAAATCGTCTTCACAGAGTCCCGCCACACTGGCGATGACCGGTTTCCCGAGCGTCTTCAATTCAGGAATGAGGGCCGCGTAGGCCTTGTACCCGAGATTCGGCAGGCCCATGGAGTTGATGGACCCGCCGGGAAATCCATAGTACCGGGGTGTCGGATTGCCGTCGCGAGGCTCAACCGTCATCGATTTGGTGACGATGGCTCCGGCGCGAGATCGCCCGAGGGCCAGCAATTCTTCATGCGTGACGCAGAGAGCCCCCGAGGCGTTCATGAAACAACTGGGAAATCGTACGCCGGCAATGGTGGTCGACAAATCCATCACGCGACAACCGTAACAGGCTCGTGCTGCGTTCTCGTCACAAGTTGCCCATCCTTCATGGCCCAGACATAATCGGCTGCCTCAGCAGCCGCGGCGCTGTGCGTCACCAACAATATGGTTTTGCGAAAGCGCTGAACGAGAGACCGAAGGAGGGCGATGATCTCGGCCCCATGCTGAGAATCCAAATTGCCGGTCGGCTCGTCGGCGAGAATGATCTGGGGCTGATGCACGATCGCTCGCGCAATCGCCACACGCTGCTGTTCCCCGCCCGACAGCTCGCTGGGACGATGGTGTCGCCGTGCCGTCATTGAGACCAACTCAAGCACCTCCTCGACGCGGGTTTGGACCGATGCCCCTCGCTCCCCTCGCAACAACAAGGGAAACGCAACATTCTCCGCTGCCGTCAACCCGGGGATTAAGTGGAATGCCTGGAAGACAATCCCGACTGTTTCCCGCCTGGTCCTCGTCCAGTCATCGCTCGTGAATCGGCTGGTCGAGCGCCCTCCGAGGAGTATCTCCCCCGAGGTCGGCACATCTAATCCACCAACCAGGTTGAGCAACGTACTCTTTCCGCAGCCGCTGGGACCGATAAATGCGCAGAAATCTCCCTTCCCCACCTCAATAGAGACCCGGTCGAGCCCCTTAATCGTGTCGCCACCCCGCTCATACACTTTCGATACCTGGTTCAATGTCACCATAATGATCTACTTCTCCATCCGTACCCTAGCTAGCAGGATCGCCTGGCGAGACAGGGGATGAGCGAGCGGGGGGAGGGTTCGAGGTTCGAAGTTCGAGGTTTTCGGAACATCGAACCCGGAACTTCGAACTTTGATTCTCGCCCGTCCTGCTTTTCTCGCGCGTCGTGCATCGCTCGCGCCCGATCCTGCTGCCTTCGTATATCACAACCATTTACAGGGCAACAACCTTGACAGGCGCAGCACATTCCCATAAGAAGAAGCTGACACTCCATTCATTCTCCTTCGCCGCATACCCCGTATGCTTGCTGCAGGGATGAAAGCAAGGAGAACCCTCCGTAGTCTTGGCGAAGGAGGGTAGTGGCTTCTGAGAATTTCGCAAGATACCCCGCAGCTTACTGCGGGGAGCTTCATTGGAACACTTTCCCCTGCGATGGTACGTGAAGACACCCAGAATCAGCTTATTGGATGGTGCCGTCAGGCTTTCCGATTCGTGTTGCCGGTGGAATGCATCGCCTGTGGCCTTTCACTCAGCACTGACCCGGTACCCTTCTTCTGCCGCGCGTGCTGGCAAAGCATCCGCCAATTCCAGCAACCAGCTTGTGCCCGCTGCGATCAGCCGTTTGTCTCACCGGCGGCCACAGCCTTTACCCCAAACCATCAATGCCAGCACTGTCAGGAACGGCCACCGGATTTTCAACGAGCCTGGACCCTCTTTCCCTACCTTCCGCCACTGCGGGACGCCATCTGCTCGTTCAAGTATCGAGGTAAACATACAATGGCCAAGCCCCTCGCGCGTCTAATGATCAGCGCCCTGCCACCCGGGATCGATGTCGATGTGATTGTCCCTGTGCCCTTACACCCGACACGTTTACGAGCGCGTGAATTTAATCAATCGTTGCTACTGGCCGATCAACTTAGCCGTCACCTGTCCCGGCCTGTTTCAGCCACAAACCTCGTCAGGATCGTCGCCACCGACCCCCAAACCACCTTATCGCGGCAGGAACGATTACGAAATCTACGGAAAGCCTTTGAAATCCGCAAGCCACAGGACCTCGCAGAGAAACGCATCCTCCTCGTAGACGATGTCTATACTACCGGGGCGACGTTGAACGAATGCGCGAAGACCCTAAGAAAATCAGGCGCCGGCCCCGTGTTTGCCCTGACGCTGGCCAGGACTGTCGATACGGCGCTGGTGCCGGATCGCTTCTTTGCCGAACAGGCCCAACAGCCCCTGGCCACCATAGGAATATGATCGATGCCGCTATACGAATACCGCTGCCTCGACTGTAAGAAGCGCAGCACCGTCCTTGTATTACGCCTGGCCAATCAAGCGCCGGCAGCCTGCTCTCATTGTGCAAGCAAGCGGGTTGAACGAATCCTGTCCCGATTTGCTTCCCCGAAATCCGAAGAGGCTCGCCTTGAAGCCTTGGCGGATTCCAGCAATCTGGCCGGGCTCGATGAGAACGATCCGCAGAGCATGACTCGATTCATGAAAAAAATGGGTGAAGAGATGGGTGAGGATCTGGGCGACGATTTCTCGGAGGCAATGGAGACAGATGAGGCCGGCTCTATGGAATCGGACGGCACTGACAGGCTGTGACAGGCATTGTCATACATTTTCACTTGACAGATCGTTCGAGTTTGCCTACCCTGGCACCAGTGTCCGAGCAGGCTATGGTGCCGATGTAAAAATAGCCTCAGGATGCTCAAAAAGGCCACGGTTCTCACCCACCCAGCCCCGGCGCGCCAAGACGCGCCGTTCCGCGGGCAAGGCCGCAGCCAGCGAAGAGGCGAGGCGTACGCTTCGATACGTTGAGCCTCTGAGCGATGTGAGAATGCCGCTGGCGGGCTTTTCAGCATCCTGCTAGGCCTCGTGAGACATATGGATCATTATCAAACCAGGTTCTTCAATGGCCAAAGAGCCCAAGAGCGAGCTGATGACGGCAGAGGAAACTTGCCTCTATCTCAAGATTACCCAGCGCACGCTCTATCGTTACCTACAGAGCCGCCAGATCCCAGCCTTCAAGCTGGGGAAAGAATGGCGCTTCGTACGCTCGGATCTGGAGCAGTGGATTCGCGATCGCACCAGAACCACATTAGCGTCGTAAAGGACAGGCTACAGTAATGTTCGCCGGTGAATATCTATGCAAAGTAGATGAGAAAGGACGGTTTATCGTCCCCTCGCCTATCCGTGAGCAGATCGAGTCAGAGGGACAGGCCGTCATCTTTGTGAAAGGCCCAGAGGAGTCGACGCTCATCTACTCGAAGAAAGAGTGGGAAAAAGTCCTCGAACGGACGAAAGCCGCACTTGATGAAGATCAAAGCCGACAGTTCATGCACTTCGTCGTATCGGAAGCCGGCACATCGGAAATCGACAAAGCCGGACGCATCCTGATTCCGGGCCGGCTCAGAAAGAATATTCCGTTAGATGAGGATCAGGAAATCATTCTGGTCGGCTTGTACCACCGCATGGAGATCTGGAACCCGAGCAGTTGGCGCCGCTATATCGGAAAATCTGAAGAACAATACGAGCAGAACATGTCCAAGATCCTCAATCTTCTGTAATGCTGACGCGCATGCCTACGTTTCGGCGCCCGCCCAGGATTCCCTCTTCTCCACGAGCCGTTCGCATAACCTCCTACCAGAACTCTGACAAGAAGGCCGTGGTGACACGAATCGCCCCGAAAGCGGCGCCGACCTCCCGCATGCCTGCATCCCCTACATTTTGCTCACCGACCGGAACCCATACAGTCGCCTTGACCCTCCCTGTGCCTCCCAGCATAAACCATCAATATGCCACAGTGAACGGCCGACGATTAATCTCTTCGGCTGGCCGTGCCTATAAGGCCCAGGTGGGACAACTCGTGTGGCTCAAGCTGGCACAGTCCACTCACCGGGCCGCCCTGCTTGCACGACTCCAGTCGGAGTGGCTCGCTCTGTCCATCCGATTCTATTTTACTTCAGCCCTACGACGAGACGTCGATGGCGGACTCAAAATTGCGCAGGATGCCCTCTGTGAAGGACTCGGCATCAACGATAACCGCATCGTCGAAACCCATCTCTACAAACACGTCGACAAGGCCAACCCTCGCATCGAAGTATATTTGACGCCCGCGTCCAGCTCCTAGCAGGGTGTTGAAAAAGTCCGCCAGCATCGTTCTCGCGTCGTTCAGACCCTCAACGTACCCCGAGGGTACGCCTCGGCCCCTCACTCGCTGCGGCCTTGCTGGACAGCCTTTTTGAACACCCTGCAAACCATTCCGTGTCGGCCACGACATTCCGCAGTGCGGATTCGCTACTCAGAGCGCCTCGCCTATTCGTACCGGAGCGCTTCGATAGGATTGAGGCGAGCAGCCTTGTTGGCCGGATACAATCCGAAGAACAGGCCGACCACGAGTGAGAAGAAAAATGCGAGCAGAATGACGTTGCCGGAGATGATAGTCGGCCAGCCGGCAATCAACGTCGTCAACTTCGCCCCGGCAATCCCCAGAACGATACCTAACAGGCCTCCCACCAGGCTCAACGTCATGGCCTCGATCAGGAACTGCATGACGATATGCCTGCGTTTGGCGCCCACCGCCATGCGGACCCCGATCTCTCTCGTCCGTTCCGTCACGGACACGAGCAGGATATTCATGATACCGATCCCACCGACCAACAGGGACACGGAGGCAATGGCAAACAACATCATCGTCAAGGTCTCACTGGTGCCTTCTTGGACCTTCCCGATATCGACCTGTGTCCGAATCGTAAAATCGTCCTCCTGCTCCGCCTGAATCCGATGCCGCGACCGTAATACCTCCCGAATCTGTTCGGCCGCCATCGGCAAATCCTCGACCTGATCGGTCGAGCCGAACATCGCCCCCACAGACCCGATAAATGACGTCCCGAATACTTTTCGCTCCGCCGTGCTAAAGGGAATAAAAATCACATCGTCTTGGTCAGCCCCTTGCGCTGACTGGCCTTTCGGCGCAAGGACTCCAATGACATGGAACGGGACGTTCTTGATGCGAATCACCGCCCCCACCGGTTCCTCGCCCGGTTCAAACAGATTCCCGACGATCGTCTGGCCGATGAGCGCGACTCGGGCGGCGCTTTCCAAATCCGTCTGAGTGAAGGGCCCTCCGCTCGTAAAGGACCAGTCTCGAATGGTGAGATAGCTCGGTGAAATGCCGTTAATCGGCCCGTTCCAATTTCTGTTCCCATAGATGATTTGCATGACATCGCGCTTGGCCCATCCGGTATCGGCCAGCAAGGGGATGCGCTTTTTCAGATCCAAGGCGTCGGATACCGTGAGCGTCATGGCGCTCCCCTGACTCCCTCGTACGCCGCTCGCGGAGGTCACCCCTGGGAAAATAACAATAACGTTTGTGCCCATCGTCGCAATTTGCGCTTGCACGGCCCGTTTGGCGCCCTCGCCGATACTCACCATCGCAATGACCGCCGCCACGCCGATGACAATCCCCAGCATCGTAAGACCGGCTCGCATCCGATTCCGAGCCAAGATCCGCAACGCGGTCAATATAGTGAGCCACACAAACGCCGACATCTAACAGCCCTCATTATTCATGACGGTTCGTCGCGAAATCGCTGAGCCGCGTCGCGAGACCAGCGCGCGGAGCCGTGAGGATCCGATGCGTACTCGTGCAGTACGCTGAGGATCCGAGGGGCGAGCCCGCTGGCCGAAGGCTCGTCGTAGCAGCGGATCGGTGGTTGTAGCAGAAGCGTTCATGGATAATGCGGGCTATACCCCAACTGGAATGGCCGTTGGCCGCGCTTTGGTCACGCGGTCGCTTAATACTTGTCCATCTTTGATCACGATCTCGCGCGTGGCATAGGCCGCAACATCTACTTCGTGCGTCACCAAGATGATCGTAATCCCTTCATCACGATTCAGCGTTTCCAGAATTTTCATGATTTCTTGGCTCGACTGAGTGTCCAGGTTACCGGTCGGTTCATCGGCAAGGAGCAATGAGGGTGACGTAACCAACGCCCGCGCAATGGCTACGCGCTGTTGCTGCCCCCCGGACAGCTGGGTGGGATAATGGTGCTCTCTACCCTGCAACCCCACCCGGCCTAACGCCGCTGCAGCCTGTGCCCGTTGTTCTTTTAATGGAAGTCCCCGATAAAACAGCGGAAGCTGCGCATTTTCGAGCGCGCTGGTCCTGGGAATGAGGTTGAAGCTCTGAAAGACGAACCCGATCTGCTGATTACGGATCCCGGCCAACTGATCGGGCTTCAGATTACCCGCCTCTATCCCGTTCAACCGATACCGCCCCTTCGTCGGTTGGTCGAGGCAGCCAAGGATATTCATGAGGGTGGACTTACCTGACCCGGAAGACCCCATGATGGCAACGAACTCACCCTGTTCAATCGTGAGGCTGAGGCCGCGCAAAGCCTGGACTTCTACGTCGCCGACCCGGTAGATCTTCCAGACATCTTCGCATTCGATCAATGCGGCCATCGACATCCCTCGATCTGAGCTACTCTCTTCTTCGTCACCTCAAAAACTGGGCAGGGTCTGGGTGCTTTCTCCTGCGCGCGTCCAGCGAGCACATTCCGATCGTGCGCGCTGCGCGAGCACGGAAAGTGCCCGCACCCTGCCCAGTTTTCCTACATTCCACGACTGCGCGTGGAGCCTCGCTGTCCGCCGCTCCCAAACCCTGGGGGCAGATCGCTTCCTCCCCGCTCGCCTTTGGGTCGTTCGATCCCCACAACCACCAATGCCCCTTCAGGCAACTCCTCCGACACAATTTCCGTTGCCAATCCATCAGAAATACCCGTTTGGACATGAAGGGGAGCGAGTTCCCCCGACGGCCCTAGCTTCCAAATGGTGTGGCTTGGCGCCATAGCCCCTTTGCCGGCACCTGCAGCCTGCTCTGGGCCCTTGGCTTTGGCCGGCTTACCGCCGGCCGTGAGATCGGATGGACCAGCAGTCGGAGGGGTGAAACGCAGCGCGGCATTCGGCACTTTCAGCACTGCATCTCTTTGGGCGACAACGATAGAGACATTCGCGGTCATCCCCGGCTTCAGACGGAGATCCTGGTTATCGACGCTGACCACCACGTTATAGGTCACGACATTTTGCACATTGATCGGTGAAAGACGGACCTGACGGATCGTGCCTGAAAATGGATACCCTGGATAGGCATCGACCGTGAAGGTGGCCTCCTTCCCTTCGGCGATCCCCCCGATATCCGACTCACTGACATTGGTGTCGACTTGCATCTTCGTCAGATCGAGTGCGATTAAAAAGAGATTCGGCGTGGCAAAACTAGCCGCAATCGTTTGACCAACCTCCACGTTTCTGGCAACCACGATCCCGTTCACCGGTGAGCGAATGACGGTGTACTTCAACTCCAACTCTACGGCATTCAACGCCGCCTCGGCCTGTCTCACTTGCGCCCCCGCCACGTTCATCTGCGCCTCAGCCGCTTGAAAATTCGTCGCGGCAACGTCGACGTCGTTCTGGGATACGAACTCCTGCACCACCAACGATTTCACCCGGTCCAGTTCACGCTTACGTTGAGCCAGATCGGTTCTGGCTCGTGCGACATTCGCTTTCGACATTTCAAGATTGCTGGCAGCTTGATCGCGACGAGCTCTGAGAGGTTCCGGATCGATGACGGCCACAATATCGCCGGCTTTGACCACCGAATTAAAGTCGGCGTGCAGGCTCTTGATCATGCCCGACACCTGCGTCCCAACTTGAACTGAGACGACGGGATTGATCGTTCCTGTCGCAGTCACAAGTGAAATGACGGGACCTCGCTCAACCGCGGCGCTCCGATATCGAACCGGAACTTTGCGCTCCCCATTGAAGAAGACGTAGCCCCCAATCGTTAATCCAACGACCAGGACACTGATAATCATGACGGCGCGGCGCATCAATTTATTCTCCAATCCCCTCACCGACTCACAATGTATTGTATCAACAAGGCTGAAGGGAATACACAGCCTCTCTCGGCTCTAGCAGACTGCGACAAACCCCTGCGCATAGCAGGACTTAAATGGCTTTCATGTCTGGGACAAACCTGGTCTGTCTGGTTTATCCGGTTCGTCTGGTTCAACCAAATAAACAAAACAAACCAATGACGCTCCCCGCAGCAGCCTACTCCGCCGAAGCAGCCGCTTCGGCTGCGAAGGCCGGAGGCTACGGGGTATTCGGCGAAGGAGAATAAAACGAGACAGGCCGCCCGCCTTTCGACGGACGGCCTGTCAGACGGCCGGACTATCGCTTTGATTAAGGACTGACGCTGATGCGCTCCTTAATCAAATCGAAGGTCTCTTTGGGGACGACGTTTTTGGCTACCAATTCACCCTTCACCCGATACGGACGATTCGTCACAATACGCTCTGCTACATCTTTAGAGAGACCAAGCACTAGCACCATATCGCCTGCAGATGCCTTATTGATGTTCATGGAAGAAGCCATGGACGGAGAGACCTTCGTCGCCAATGGCGCAGGCGCCCCTGCAGGAGCGGGAATCGAAGACGGCACGGGAGATGCTCCGCCCCCTGTCACGGAACGTGACTGATCTTTCAACTCTTTCTGATAGCGAGCAACCAGGGACTTGAGCGTTTCGTTATGCTGCTTCAAATCCTCATATTCATGACGCACCGCCCGATTCTGAAAAGAGAGCTGCTTCACACGATCTTCGAGTTCCTTGGTCCGGCCCTCGACAGTACCGCGCTCCTTATCCCGGCCATGCTGAATGCGCTCAAGTTCGTCGCGCGCGGCCTGGGTTTCGTTCCCAAATTTCACATTGAGATCTTTGAGCGTCTTGACTTGCTGCTCCAAGGCATTCTTCTGCGTACGTGTTCGCTCCAACTCCAAATTCGCCGACTCGACGTCGACCATCGCCTCTTCATATTTCTTTGAACTGACGCAGCCGACCATTGCAACTGCACCAATCATTACAACCGCCGCCATCCACACTGATTTCATGCGAACCTCCCCCTACTGAGCGTAGTTTCTGCAACAGATGTCGGCCACCGCCGTTCATCCGACATGCCTGCCGGTATGAAAGGGCAATACCACACCCATACGTATAATGTTGGGTGTATGCCATGCCTTCCATTTTGTCAATAGATTTGCTGCTCCTCCTCCGTCACCGATCATCGTGAAAGTCCGTGGTAAATCGTTTCCTTGCTTGACGGACTGTTGCCACTTTGTGAATATGATTGAGGCTCACCGTCTAGACGCAACCTAGCTCAGAAAGTCATCGCATGAACGAATGGGGCCCTGGTCTCGCCACGATCTTGGGTATCGTGGAGGGGCTGACAGAGTTTCTACCAGTCTCGTCGACCGGCCACTTGATTCTCGTCGGCCATGTCCTCGGATTTGAGGGGGACCTCGCTGCCAGCGCCGAGATTTCGATCCAACTTGGGGCCATATTGGCCGTCATCGCCTATGAACGGCACAAACTCGCGTCCATGATCGGACAAGCAAGCCGGGAGCAGCGTGACGTCTCCGCCATGATCCGGACACGAGGGACGACCCCCTGGCCAACAGTCTTGCGAACCTCCTGGGCAACTCATAAGAATCTCTGGTTTCTCCTCGGACTCGGTCTCGCTTTCTTGCCGGCCGCTGGGATCGGATTCCTGACTCACAACTGGATTAAAAACCATCTCTTTACGCCTCAAACTGTAGCTGTCTCTTCCATCGTCGGGGGTCTGATCATTCTCGCCGTCGAAGCGCGTCGTACCCAAGCACAGGTCCAGCAACTCGAACAGGTAAGCCTGATATCGGCGTTCTGGATCGGTCTGGCCCAGTGCGCCTCATTACTCCCCGGCATGTCCCGATCCGGCTCCACGATCATCGGAGGGCTCTTGGTAGGATTGGACCGGAAAGTTGCGACGGAGTACTCGTTCTTTCTCGCCCTTCCCACCCTCATCGTCGCGACCTGCTATCAGATGTGGAAATCACGGGATGTCTTCCGGCCAGACGACTATCTGGCACTCGGAATCGGAATGCTCGTGTCGTTCGTCGTCGCTTGGATTGTCATTGCAGCTTTTCTGACGTTTGTGAAACGGCACACCCTCAGACCCTTTGCCTACTACCGTATACTCATGGGCATTGTCGTCTTCTATATCTTCGGCTTTTAGCAGCTAACTTGTTCATTTGGTTTGTTCGGTCTGTCTGGTTTGTTTGGTTGAACGAAACTAACCAGATAAACAAAACAAACCAAATAACCAAGCAGACCTGGCTAGACTTGAGCCAATGGGTAAATTGGACAGCTGCTTAGGATTTCAGTTATTCTAGAGCCACTTTTCCGAAGCATCGGTCTCGCGTGAGCCCCATGATCGGAAAAATATTCAGCCCAATTGTCTAGTTTGTTAGATCCACGACAAAGGAGGGTAATTCACGATGGCGCAATCCCAATCCGACACAGTACATGTCTTCGACACGTGGGTGAAGGGAACGAAGCGGCTCCTGCACTTCGACGTGATGACGACGGATGAGGCGACGGCCTTGACGCTCGCCAAGCAGCATTTGGCCAGCCTCGGAGAAGGTAACGTACCGGTTACGGTGAAAGAATGTCAGTTCTGCCACACCGAACCGCTGGCGATGTTCTCCTCCGAGCAACAGCGTCAATTCCGCGAGCAGGGCGGATTCATCATCACCCTCTCGACTTAGCAGGCGGAATGAACAAAGGTTCGAGGTCCGAAGTTCGAGGTTTTCAAAACTTCGAACCCAGAACTTCGAACTTTTGACCACCCCTCTCTTGTATGCCACTGACAACAAAACACGATCTCGCAGGATGCTCAAAAAGTTCGTCCAGCAAGGCCGCAGGGGAATCGAAACCGGAGGCGTACCCTCAGGGGTACGTCGAGGATTTCGATGAGCCGAGAACGAAGCTGGCGGACTTTTTCAGCATCCTGCTAAGAAGCTGGCGGGGATTCGTGCGGCAGTAGGGAGAGATCTTTCTTCTCAAAAGCGAAATGGATGATCAGGAACACGACCCCTACGCTGATCGCCGAGTCGGCGACATTGAAGGCCGGCCAATGGTAGGAGCCCACATAGACATCCAGAAAATCGATTACTTCTCCATAGCGTAATCGATCGATCAGATTCCCGATCGCCCCTCCAAGAATTCCGGCAATACTGAGCTGCCCCATCCAATCCTTCTTCGGCAACCGGAAGAGAATCGTCCCCAACAGGGCCAGAGCAAACAGCGACGTCACGCCGAAGAACACCATGCGAAACGCATCGCTGCTGCCGGCCAGCAGTCCAAAGGCGGCGCCGGGATTGCGGATATAGGTCAAGCTGAAGAGATTGGGAACGATCGGAATGGATTCATTCAGCCGCATCGACTGCACGATGGACAGTTTCGTGACCTGGTCGATCACCACAATCACGCCGGCGAGTACCGCCAGAAGAAGATAACGAGCGGGCCCTCCCATCACTGCACCGCCTCCACACAACGCTCACAGAGCGTCGGATGGTCGGTGTGTTTGCCGACCGCCTCGCGATAATTCCAACAACGCTCGCATTTTCCGAAGGAGGACTTTGTCGCCGCAATTGCCAGCGGGCTTTTTGCCTCACCACTGGCGACCAGTTCCACCTGTGAGACGATGAAGAGCGTGGTCAGATCTTTCCGATAGGGTTCGAGAAACTCGCAGGTATCTGCATCGGCTCGAAGCTCCACCGTCGCCTCCAACGATGATCCAATCGTTTTATCCCGCCGACTTCCCTCCAGCACACCCTGCACTTGCGTGCGATAGCCCAACAACCGCTCCCATCGTTGAGCCAAAGCCGCATCCTGCCATTGTGGCTGAACCTCTGGAAATGCGCTCAGATGGACACTGCTCACTCCGAGACGCCCTCCCGCCTGTGTCGCCAAGGTCCGCCAGATCTCTTCGGCTGTAAAGCTTAACACTGGAGCCATCAGCTTCGTCATGGCCACGACGATCTCGCAGAGCACCGTCTGCGATCCACGCCGCAAGGGCGAGTCGGCCCGGAAGGTATAGAGTCGATCTTTCAGAATATCCAGATAGACGGAACTCAGATCCACCGAGCAAAAGTTATTGAGCGCGTGGAAGATCGTGTGAAACTCAAAATCGTCATAGGATTTCCTGACCCGCAGAATCAGTTCGCTGAGCCGATGCAGCGCCCAACGATCCAGTTCAGGCAACTGCTCATAGGGGACTCGGTCTTTGTCCGGATCGAAATCGTACAGATTACTCAGTAGAAAGCGGCAGGTATTCCGGATCTTTCGATAGGCCTCGATGAGATGGGTCAGGATTTCAGGAGAAATCCGGAGATCGTCGCGATAGTCCTGCGCCGAGACCCACAGACGCAGGATTTCAGCGCCAGATTGTTTGATCACGTCCTGCGGCGCGACGACGTTTCCCGCCGACTTGGACATCTTCTTGCCCTGCCCATCGAGAACAAACCCGTGGGTCAGGACTGCCTTATATGGCGCGCGATGATCGGTTACGACGCCGGCCAGCAAAGCGCTGTGGAACCAGCCCCGATGCTGATCCGACCCTTCGAGGTAGAGATCAGCCGGCCACCACTTCCGTGCTTTCAACACCGCCGCATAGCTGACTCCCGACTCGAACCAGACATCGAGAATATCCCGTTCCTTCTCGAATGCTGTTCCGCCGCATTTCGAACAGACCGTACCCTTGGGCAACAGCTCGGCAGCCGATCGTTCAAACCACACATCGGCCCCTTTGGATTCCATCAACGTCGCAAGGTGTTCGATCACAGTTGGGTCGGCCAGCACAGACCGGCACCCCATACAGGTAAAACCTGGAATCGGTACGCCCCACACTCGTTGCCTGGACAAACACCAATCGGGCCGGTTTTCGATCATCCCGTTGATCCGATCACGGCCGTAGGCTGGAATCCAGCGAACCCGTCCAATCTCTGCCAATGCCTCTTTCCGCAGATCGTTCGTCTCCATCGACACGAACCACTGTTCGGTGGCGCGGAAGATGACGGGATTCTTGCAACGCCAACAGTGCGGATAGGAATGGTTCAACAACCCATGGCCGAGCAAGCGTCCGTTGGCTTGCAGGAACTCTACAATCTTTGGATTCGCCTTCAGCACATGCTGGCCGGCAAATTCTTTCACCACGTCGGTAAACCGCCCGCCGTTGTCGACCGGCGCCAAAATCTCCAATCGTTCACCAGGCGAAGCCTTGGCATTGTGCTCAAGGACAAGGATGTAGTCTTCCATGCCGTGACCAGGTGCGATATGGACACAACCGGTTCCCTGATCGAGGGTGACAAAGTCGCCGAGCAGAATGGGTGACAGGCCTGTGGTCAGGGGCCGTTGCGTCTCGATCCCTTCGAATCCCTCGCGCCCCTTCTTCACCCCGAATACTCGAGCCCCTTCGAGCTTGCAGGCCTTCGTCATGCTTTCAAGAAGCTTCTCCGCTACGATCAGCACTTCGTCGCCGGTCTGAACAAACGCATAGTCGATCTCAGCATGGAGACAGACCGCTTGATTGGCAGGAAGGGTCCATGGGGTGGTTGTCCAGATCACGACGGAGACTGACTTGATGCCGAGAGGGAACGAGATACCGGGGAACGTCTTGCTGAGCACCGTGGGCGACGTGACTAACGGAAACTTCACATAGATCGAGGGAGAGGTGTGGTCTTCGTATTCGACTTCCGCCTCGGCCAGAGCGGTTTGGTCCGCCGTGCACCAGAGCACCGGCTTCAGTCCTTTATAGACACCTCCCCGCTCCACGAATTTCCCGAACTCGCGAATGATCGTGGCCTCGTAGCCGGGATTCATCGTGAGATAGGGCTGCTGCCAATCGCCTAGGATGCCGAGCCGCTGAAACTCCTCACGCTGTATCGCATAAAACTTTTCCGCATACTCCCGGCAGAGTTGGCGGATGGCCGGAGTATCGAGTGTTTTTTTCTTGTCGCCGAGTTCTTTAAGCACTTGATGTTCGATGGGAAGGCCATGGCAATCCCACCCCGGCACATAGGGCACTTGATAGCCCGCCATCGTCTTCGATTTGATGATGATGTCCTTGAGAATCTTGTTCAGCGCGTGACCGATATGGATGCGGCCATTGGCGTAGGGCGGCCCATCGTGCAAGACGTATAACGGCCGGCCTTCCCCCGCCTCCTGAATCTGTTCGTATAACCGCTCCTTCTCCCACGAAGCCAGGAGTTCAGGCTCCCGCTGCGGCAGGTTCGCCTTCATGGGAAAGTCAGTTTTCGGCAGATTAAGTGTCGCCTTGTAGTCCATTACCTGTCTTGTCTCTTGTAAAACCTTAGAACGTGATTGGGGTCAAGGGTTGGAATATACCGGAATGATAGGCGAGGCACCAGTCCTTAGCGTTGATGCGGGATCGTCAAAAGCGCCTTTCAGCAAGGCCGCAGCGAGCGAACATGCGAGGCGTACCCTTGTGGTACGTTGAGCTTGTGAACGACGCGAGAACGAAGCTGGAGGCGTTTTTCACGATCGCGCTAACTCACGGACATCATGCGGTCTAACGCCACCTTCGCCCAATGCTTCTCATCGTCTGGGACGACGATATGGTTCACGACGTGGCCGTCGGCAAGATTTTCCATCGCCCAGCAGAGATGGGCTCCATCGATCCGGAACATCGTCGCACACTGGCAGACCGTGGAGGAAAGAAAGAAGACCTTCTTATCGGTAAGATCACGCTTCAATCGATTAACCAAATTCAATTCCGTCCCCACTGCCCAGGCCGTCCCGGCTGGCGCTGCCGTCACCGTGCGGATAATAAACTCTGTGGACCCGGACAGGTCTGCCTTATTGACCACATCCTCGTGACATTCGGGATGGACGATCACCTTCCCATCCGGATATTGCTTGCGAAAGTTGTCCACGTGCACGGGCTGGAACATCTGGTGCACACTGCAGTGGCCCTTCCAGAGAATAAGTTTTGCGCGCTTGATCGCCTCACGCGTATTGCCCCCGTTGGGTTGATAGGGATCCCAGACGATCATCTCTTCTCGCGGCAGCCCCATCTTGTTGGCCGTATTCCGGCCCAAGTGCTCGTCCGGGAAGAAGAGAATTTTCTCCCGCCTGGCCCAGGACCATTCTATGACTGCCTTCGCGTTGGAGGATGTACAGGTAATCCCGCCATGTTCGCCGCAAAAAGCTTTGAGCACGGCGGCAGAATTCACATAGACCGCCGGCATGACGGTCTCTTCCACAGGAAGAATACGCCCCAACGTCTCCCAACATTGATCGACCTGTTCGATAGCCGCCATATCTGCCATGGAGCAGCCTGCGGCCATGTCCGGGAGGATCACCGTTTGCTTGGAGCGGCTCAAAATGTCGGCGGTCTCGGCCATGAAGTGCACGCCACAAAAGACGATATAGGGCCGCTCCGACCGCTCGGCTGCCAGTTTCGAAAGTAGGAGGGAATCCCCGCGAAAGTCCGCATGTTCGATGACTTCATCCCGTTGATAATTATGGCCTAGAATCATAACCTGATCACCCAGCACACGTTTCGCCTCAACTGTCCGGCTGAATAATTCCTCCGCAGGCAGTTGCTGGTAATCCGTGATCGGTTTCTGAAATGTCGAGACGGTTTGCACAGCTTCCTCGGCAAAAGAGTAAGGGATGTCATTCTACGTTATGACTCCCCCACAATCAATGAACCAGCCGCTATGAGGAGTTTTAGCAGGTTGCGCGAAAGCCCTGTGAAAACACCAGAACTTTACTGTTCGGCACGTCAGGGACAACAAGACATCGTGCAGGATGCTCAAAAAGGCCGTTCAGCAAGGCCGCAGCGGTTTTTCACACTATCTCTAAAGGGTGGCCTGGTCGATCCTCGATTGCGCGCGTCGAACGAGCACCTTCCGAGCGTGCACGTTCCGCGAGCAGGAGGACAACCAGGCTACCCTTTCCTTCCTTTTTCTGCATCCTGCTAGGCCGAATACCCCGTTGACAATACAAGGAGGCAGGCGATACGATTCTCCGTCGAAGCTAGGGGAGCCACACGGCTGAGAGTCCGCCCAAACGGATGACCCTCAGAACCTGACCTGGGTAATACCAGCGTAGGGAAGCGAGAACAACCGGACACCGTTGGTCTCTCTGCCGCACCCCCTGCTAGTGGTGTGGCATTTTTATTTTTGACGACTGAGCACAGTTCACGTTTTGGAGAAAGGGTCTCCCCATGAGCGACCATACGATCAGCAATGGAGCAGCAAGTGGTAACGGACACAAGACTGCCGGATCGGCCTTGACGACCACGCCATTCCCCGCCTCCCGGAAAGTGTATATCCAGGGGACACAGGCAGGCGTGCGGGTTCCGATGAGAGAGATCAGCCTGACCCCCACCAAGTCGATGAATGGGAGCGCGCCCATCGCCAATGAGCCAATCACGATTTATGATACCTCCGGCCCCTACACAGACCCGAACGTCACAATCGACGCGAAGACCGGATTGGCACCTTACCGCCGAGACTGGGTGATCGGCAGGAACGATGTCATCGAGCTTTCAGATATTTCCTCCCAGTATGGCCGCTTGCGCGCAGGTGATCCGAAACTGGATGCGCTACGATTTCAACATATTCGCAAGCCACTGCGGGCCAAGTCAGGCATGAACGTAACCCAGATCCATTACGCCAGACAAGGGATCGTCACCCCGGAAATGGAGTTCATTGCGATCCGGGAAAATCAATCCCGCGAAGTGGCGCGCGAACTTGCCTCGCGCAATGGACAGGGCGGCGGGGTCACTCAACACCCGGGCCAGTCGTGGGGTGCAACCATTCCCTCCGTCATCACGCCGGAATTTGTCCGCGATGAAGTCGCTCGTGGCCGCGCGATTATCCCGGCCAACATCAATCACCCGGAAAGCGAACCGATGATCATCGGCCGCAATTTTCTCGTGAAAATCAACTCCAACATCGGCAACTCGGCAGTCGCCTCCTCCATCGAAGAAGAAGTCGAAAAAATGATCTGGTCCATTCGATGGGGCGCCGACACAGTTATGGACCTCTCCACCGGTAAGAACATCCACGAAACCCGCGAATGGATCGTCCGCAATTCACCGGTGCCGATCGGCACCGTGCCGATCTATCAGGCTCTCGAAAAAGTCGGGGGCAAGGCCGAAGACCTGACCTGGGAGATCTATCGCGACACTCTGATCGAACAGGCAGAACAAGGAGTCGACTACTTCACCATTCACGCCGGTGTGCGCCTCGCCTACGTGCCGATGACCGCCAAACGTATGACCGGCATCGTGTCTCGCGGCGGAGCGATCCATGCGAAGTGGTGCCTGGCTCATCATCAAGAAAACTTCACCTACACGCACTTCGAAGAGATCTGCGAGATCATGAAGGCTTACGACGTATCGTTCAGTTTGGGGGACGGGTTGCGTCCCGGCTCCATTGCCGATGCCAACGACGAAGCGCAATTTGCAGAGCTGGACACGTTGGGTGAACTGACCAAGATTGCCTGGCGCCACGACGTCCAGGTTATGATCGAAGGGCCGGGCCACGTGCCCATGCACATGATCCAGGTCAACATGGAAAAACAGCTGAAGGCCTGCCAGGAAGCGCCTTTTTATACGCTGGGGCCGCTCACGACCGACATTGCCCCGGGTTACGACCACATCACCTCCGGCATCGGCGCAGCGATGATCGGGTGGTTCGGCTGTGCGATGCTCTGCTATGTGACACCCAAAGAACACCTGGGCCTCCCAGACCGCGAAGATGTGAAAACCGGCGTCATTACCTACAAAATCGCCGCCCACGCGGCAGACCTCGCCAAGGGACATCCGGGCGCGCAGATTCGGGACAACGCCTTGTCCAAAGCTCGCTTCGAGTTTCGCTGGGAAGACCAGTTCAATCTGTCGCTCGATCCGGACACGGCAAAACTTTTCCACGACGAGACCTTGCCGGACAATGCCGCAAAAGTCTCGCATTTCTGCTCCATGTGCGGCCCTCACTTCTGCTCGATGAAGATCACGCAGGATGTCCGTGACTATGCCGCCCAATTACAGGTTGATGAACAGCAAGCGATTCAAATCGGCATGAAGGAAAAATCGGAAGAGTTTAAAAAGACCGGAGCCGAAATCTACCGGTAGGAGTTCCCCATGGCAAAACCAAAACCAGCCCCATTACGCGAGCGCGACATCACAAGACAGATTGCTCGCGAGTACTACAAAGAGTTCGATCAATTGATCGAGAGCGATGTGATCATTGTCGGAGCCGGACCTTCCGGGTTAATCTGCGCCCATGATCTGGCTGCGATGGGATTCCGGACGGTCATCGTTGAACAGAGCCTTGCCCTTGGCGGCGGATTTTGGACGGGTGGCTACCTGATGAACAAAGCCACGATCTGCGAACCAGCCAATGAGATCCTCGAAGAGATCGGCGTGCCCTGCAAGAAGATCACGGAATGCGAGGGCATGTACATGGTCGATCCCCCGCACGCCACCGGCGCACTGATTGCTGCTGCGTATAGAGGCGGCGCGAAGATCATGAACCTCACGAAAGTCGTCGATCTCGTTTTACGTCGCGACGGCATCCTCGAAGGCGTGGTGGTCAATAATACGACAGCTGAAATGGCCGGCCATGACATTCTCCACGTGGACCCCATCGCCCTCGAAAGCAAGATCGTCGTGGATGCAACGGGCCACGATGCCGTCGTCGTAGAGCTCTTGCATAAACGCAATCTCTACAAGGCCATACCAGGTAACGGCGCCATGTGGGTCTCTCGCTCCGAAGAAGAGGTGATGGACCGGACCGGCGAGGTCTATCCCAACTGTTTCGTCATCGGCTTAGCGGTGGCGGCAGTCTACGGCACCCCGCGCATGGGTCCAGCCTTCGGCTCCATGTTGCTCTCAGGGCGCTACGGCGCAGACTTGATCAAAAAGAAGCTGAAGAACGAATAACCTATCCCCGCGGGTCCTGGAGGCCGATCAAAAAGGTCATCCAGCAAGGCCGCAGGGAGTGCGAACCCGGAGGCGTACCCTCAGGGGTACGTTGAGGAGTTCGCACGACTGAGAACGACGCTGGGGACCTTTTTCATCGGCCTAACTATGGATGTACAAGACTTTTTGGTACAAGGCGAAGGCCACGAAGAAGACAAGCGGGAAGCTTGGCAACTCTTCCAGCAGGCCTATGAGCGCCAGATGAAGGGCGAACTGGAAGAGGCCGTGACGCTCTACAAGAAGTCGATTGAAACTCATCCGACTGCCGAGGCCTATACCTTCCTCGGATGGACCTATAGTTTTATGGGGCGGCTCGACGATGCAATTGAGGAATGTCACAAGGCGATCGCCCAGGATCCCGACTTCGGCAACCCCTACAATGACATCGGCGCCTATCTGATCGAAAAGGACGAACTCGACGAAGCGATTGTCTGGTTTCAGAAAGCCCTGCAGGCAAGACGCTATGAGAGCCCGGCCTTCCCTCATCTCAACCTGGGCCGGGTCTACGAACGCAAGGGCCAATGGACCGAAGCCATCGATTCCTATAAGAAAGCTCTGGCCCTCAATCCCAATTACGCCTTGGCCAAGAAAGCATTGGGACGGCTGATCAGTTCACTCAACTGAACGGTTTCTTTGGTTTGTCTGGTTTGTTTCGTTTCTTTGGTAAGGGGAATAATTACCGAACATAGAGGCTCGACACCAACCAGACACCAAATAAACGAAATGAACCAAATAAACCAGACAGACAAGACAGACCAAAAGACCATTCTTGTGGCGGTCACCGATATCTTTTTCTATACCAAAGTCCGCGACGCCCTTATGTCGAAGGGCCACAAGATCGAACGAGCTCGTACGCAACAGGACATCGCTGAAAAGGCCTTGGCCACCGCCCCCTCCGCATTCATTTTGAACATGAATGACGAGAGACTGGATGCCTTTCAAGCCCTGGAAACGCTCAAAGCCAATGTAAGCATGAAGGCTATGCCCATCCTCGCTTTCGCCAATCACGAAGAAGTCGATACGTTTAACCGGGCCAAAGCGCTGGGGGTGACTAAGATCGTCTCGCGGAATGAGTTCTCCTCTCGGCTCAAAGACCTGGTGGAAGAGGTAATGTTGAGTGTGGAATGCTGAATGTTGAATTTCATTCAACATTGAACATTCATAATTGAACATTTGAGTATGAAACGCTCACCCATTCACGACCACCACACGAAGCTTGGTGCGACCTTCGAAGAGGTTGCCGGATGGGACATGCCCGCTCACTATGGAGAGTGGCTCGGGGAATATCAGGCAGTACGCCAGGCAGTCGGACTCTCCGACCTTTCGCATCGGGGCAAGATCCGCGTCACCGGCGACGATCGTGTGAAATGGCTGCAGGGCCTCATCAGCAACGATATTCTCCCCCTCCAGCCAGGCGAGGGCCGCTATTCGAGCTTTCTCACCCACAAGGGCAAGATGCTTGGCTACTTTCGGGTCTATACTCTCTCCGACAGTCTGTGGATAGAAGATGTCGGCGAGGTCGGCGAGGCCACCTTCCAAGCCCTCCGAAAGTTTCTACTCTACGGCATCAAAGCGAAGATGGAGAACTGTGCAGAGTCCTGGGGGCTCTTGCTTGTCAGTGGACCCAAGGCCTGCACGACCATCAGCGCCGCCTTCGGCGTCGAGATGAGCGATCTCAAGCCGGTAAGCGCCATCGCAGCCAAGATCGGCGGCCAGACCGCTTTCGTTTTGCGCACAGAAGAAACCGGAGAGACCGACCTCGAAATACTACTGCCTGCCGATACCCTTCATACGGCCTGGGAACGGCTTATGGAGGCCGGTGCGACGTACGGCATCAAGGCAGTCGGTGGTCACGCTCGTGAGGCTCTCCGCATCGAAGCAGGGCTGCCAACGGCCGGGCCGGACCTCAACGAAGAGATCGTCCCACCGGAAGCGAATTTGGAAGGGAAAGCATTCAGCTTGAATAAGGGCTGCTATCCTGGACAAGAAGTCGTGGCGAGAATGGATACCTACGGCAACGTACGACGGCATCTGGTAGGACTGGTCATGAAGGATGCAACGGTGCCCCCGAAGGGAGCCAAACTCTTTGAGGGCAATCGTGAAGTGGGCTGGATCAGCAGTGCTACCCATTCGCCGCAGCTCAATCAAGTGATCGCCTTCGGATTTCCGCTGCGGGATTTCAGCAAGGCAGGCACTGAGCTGACCGTGGAATTCGACGGTCGCAAACATCCTGCCACCGTCCGCACCTTGCCCTTTTACGTAAAGAGCTAGCCGACAGATGAAACAACGCTGGATGGTTCTTGTAGCCGTGTTCGGACTGATGCCGATAATCCTGGCCATGTTACCGGTGGATGAGGCCCTGATTACGGCAGCTCACAAAGGGGATCTCGGCGAGGCCACCAGAGCCATCGAAAAAGGGGCCGACGTCAACGCGGCGGACAAAGACGGAATCACTCCGCTTTACAGGGCAGCTGAAAAGGGGCATCAAGACGCTGTGGCCCTGCTACTGGACAAAGGCGCAGATGTGAAACAGGTGACGACGGACGGAGCGACCCCGCTTCACATCGCCGTCGAGATGGGCCATCGAGCCGTGGTGGAACTGCTGTTGGATAAGGGCGCAGATGTGAAACAGGTGAGAACGGAGAGCGGCGACTCCCCTCTCTTTATCGCGGCCCAAGAAGGGCATCGTGACGTGGTCGCCCTGCTATTGGATCGTGGCGCGGACATCAAGCAAGTACGGTTGGGCAACAATGCGACCCCTCTCTTCGTCGCAGCGGGCAAGGGGCATCGGGAGATCGTGGCACTGCTATTGGACAAAGGGGCGGAGGTGACACCGGTGACGACGAACGGATGGACGGCTCTCCATGTCGCCTCACAACAAGGACACCAGGAGATCGCGGTCATGCTGCTGATGAAGGGAGCAGACAAGACGGCGAAGGATGCCAAAGGCCTACGACCGGTCGATCGTGCACGCGAAAAAGGCCACGCTGCGCTGGCACCTTTACTGGAGCCCTGAGCACGTAGGGTTTGAAGGCGCGCCGCTCCCGAAACAACTACTGTTCTGGATTTCGCGCTGCCATAACCACCGACGCAAACTTCAGCAGACTTGCCCGTTCTTCATCGTCCAGCGCCAGCAGGAGATGTGCCTCCTCGCCGTGCATCAGGCGAAAACTCAGAAACGGTTCTTCACGGCGTTTCTCTTTGTTGTCCCACATTGCATCGATCAGCTGAACCTTGTCCAACTGGCCGACCGACACCACGTCGTAGCGAAAATACGAATCGCCGATGACCATGTCGAACAGCACGTTGCCGGACGTGAGCAGCAGCAGATTAAAGCGCCCCTGATCTTCGTAACCCTCCGGCAAAAAC
>JAABQN010000054.1 GCA_011391455.1 Nitrospiraceae bacterium | reverse complement strand
TGAATGTTGAATGCATGATGACTCTTCCCCTTCGCGTTCCATCTCACCATTCACCATTTTTAATTCATCATTCATCATTGCACCCCTTACGCCTTACCCCTCACCCCTTACCTCTTCTAAGTCGTGAGCCGTTGATAGATCCGCGGCAGTCGCTTTGGTAGGGCTTCAAGATGATCGATGACCGCGAACTGCACGTCGCCGTACATTCTCCGGACATAGCCATCAGCCTCCCGATCGATCGTGATACAAAACGGATGCACCCCCCGCTGACGCGCCTCTCGCAACGCAACCTTGGTGTCTTCCAGCGAATACTCGTCTTTATAGCCATCGTCAAGTGGACGCCCGTCGCTGATGAGGACGAGCAGCCGCGTCCGCGCTTCTTGCGCCAACAATTTGGCAGTGGCATGCCGAATGGCAGCCCCATCACGGTTTTGCTGCATAGGAGCCAGTCCACCCAACCGCTGCGCTTCTTTCCCACCCAACCGATCGTCAAAATCCTTGATCACCAGAAAATCCACCTGCCCCCGACCCTGGCCCGAATAACCGTAGAGCGCATATTGATCTCCCACCGCTTCAAGCGCTTCACACAAAAGCACCAACCCCTCTTTCTCCAGATCAATCACGCGCCGGCCACTGTCCAACTGACGGCTGGTTGAGCCACTCACGTCGACTAAAAATGCGGCTGCGACATCCCGTTCTTTTCTCTCCCGCCTGACGTAGATCCGGTCCGACAGGTCTGCCCCCGCCGCCCGTTCCGCGCACATACGAACCGCCGCATCCACATCGAGGTCGTCGCCGTCGGCCTGGCCCGGTACACGCCGCAACCCCGGTGGCCGCAGACTTTCGAAAAATCGTCGAAGGGCCGAGACCTCACTTCCATGCGCGCTCAACGTGGCGCCCACGATGTCACCGTTCCCCTCCTCCGCAGCGCGCTCGACGACACGACACCAGTTGAGGCGGTAATCTTCGATCCCCTGGTCCCATTCCGGATAACGCACCATGCGGTCGCCAGGCCCTGCATGATCGACCGGCGCCGGCTGCTCGACCTTCAAGGCGAGGAGTTCTTCCACATGGGAGGGCAACTGCCGACCACCGGCAAGCCGCTCACTCTCGGTTTCGGTACGCGTACCCTCTCGATTCCGTTGACCCCCCGTGGACGACTCCTGTGCGCCACCGGCGGCACTCGCCATTTGCTCGATATCCTCAGATTGCTTCTGATCGTCCGATGCCTGTCCGTCCCGATCAGGCTGACGAATAAACTCAGGATTCATCGCCCCACGATAGACCCAGTTGGTCACAGGGCGATAGTCCTCCCCCGTCTGTTCGGACGAGGACGGACCCACGCCCAGCTCTTCTGACGAGTCATCGGTCTGATCGGCCTGGATCATCGCCCCCTTCGGCGCCAACAGTTCTTCAAGCCGCAGGTAGAGATCATGGGCCAGACGCACGGCCTCTTCCGCCGTCGCAGTTGGAGACAGAATGGCCTGACACATCGGCCAGAGGATGGCGATTTCCCCCTTGATAGCTTCGTGAATTGCGACAGGTTGCGCCGCAGCGGTCGAGAGCTGGAGCAGTTGATCGACAACAAGTTCTTTGACAGTCAGCCCGTGCGTCAGCGACCGCGTCGTGATCGCCTCGCGCGCGAATTGTTGGAGATCTCGCCGAAGTCCCGGATATTCCCGCTGGAGCAGAAACTCCACCCGCGCATCCTCCACAAGCATCCACAAGTCCTGGATCAGTCCCGGATGGGGATAGAAACGAAACAGCGCGGCCAAGCTGTCCGGCACAGCCAGTTTTACCCGGCAATACCTCTGCCGTACAGCCATAACCAGGTCCGCGAGCGGCTCAAGGGACAGCCGGTAGGTTCCAAACTCTACATGCCCCGCTTCGTGCGCCGCCATCACCAGATACAAGCGCATATTCTCCTCAGCCGTGGGGTAACGGCGAAGGAGCGCAGGCATCGAGATAATATGCCCGTCCTGGCTCACTGTGGCACGTGCAGTCGTCTCCTGGCTCAGCGAATCGGGGAGCGCCTGAATCGTCAGATCTGTTCCACAGAGTCCTTGCACGAACAGCTTCAGACTACGGGCTACCTGCCGAAGCGGCACGCCGCTTAAGGCCGCTTCCACCGACGTCAACGCCTTTTGTGATTCCAGTGCAAAGTAGGCCTTGGCTCCTTCGGTACTGTAGGCCAGAACTTCCATCCCGGCTGTGAACCAGGCCTCGAAGCGAGCCGTGGCTCCGGCAGATTCGCCGATCACGCTTACCAATTCAGGCGAGCGCCGTAAATAGGCCAGTGCTGTCTCTGCGTCACGTTCTGCGACCAAAGCCCCGTACTGCAATATTTTTAAGCGCCATCCCTCATTCGGCACGGCACGCAACAGGCGCGGCGACTCCGATAACCAGGCAATGCCAGACCCAGGATCACGCTCAGCCAGCAACGACCCGACCATGATGACCTTGGCCCTCACTGACTGGTCTTCGAGATCGCCGAGAATGAGTGGACTGGTGCGGAGAAATTCGATGGTCCCGAAATAGTCCGTCCTGCCGGTAGTATTCTGAGAAATGAGCTTTAGCCCGAATGTCGCCCAGGCCCTGGCGTCCTGGATCGGCAACACTCGGACGACCGCGGGAATCTGGCGGACATACTCCAGCGCGACAACAAAATCGACCTTCGTCAGTTCGAGCCCGATTTCCAACCAGGCCCCTAACTGATCCGCCGGGATGACTGTCACTACTTCCGGCGAGACGCGGAGAAATTCCAGCGCGACATTGGCGTCCTGCTCAGCCAGATCCAGCGCGGTTTTCAGCACCAACGCCCGGGCCGATGGTGGCTCGATCAGACCCAGAACCAGCGGGCTCTCTTTGAAAAACTTCATCCCGATCGCACCGGACGATTCGGCTAACGCAATCCCCAGATCCAGCCAGGCCACCGCATCGCTGAGCCGATCCCGCCGTTGCAAATCGGGGAACGATTCGATCGCGGCACGAGCAACCTTTGCCGACACCCCGTACAGCTCGTCGAGCAACAGCAAGACACCTTCCACCTGATTCGGTTTCGCGGTGGCCTCGACGAGGCGCGAGACCAGATGCTCGGCCGTAGCTGGCCCTAGCTCTTCCGCCAGTTTGGCGATCAATGGCTTATGGGTATCCGATATCTCCATCCTCGATCCAATCTTACAGAATTTACGGGAAGTGCTTGATTGTAAAGGACGCCCTAGCGCTTGTAAACTACGCCGTAGTGAGAGGCGAACGGCGAGGGACTAGAGGTTTCGGAGTCACCACCCTTACCCCACTCAACCCGCGTTTTGTGCCCCTAGCGTATTTGTAAGGAGGTGTGATGGCCGAGCCCAAGCAAGAGAGTCTCGATAAAATGTGGAAGTATGTGAAGGGATTCGCGGAGAAGAGCGGGACCGCGATGCATCCCATGCCAGCCGTCACCGAAGCGGTGGTCAAGGGCCTCGCGATGCACATGGACGAGCTGGGCAAACCCCTCTGCCCCTGCAACTTCTATAAGGATAAAGCGGCAGAGGCCAAACTCCGCCGCTGGATGTGCGCCTGCGATGAAATGCAGATCTACAAATACTGCCACTGCTTGTTATTTGTCCGTGAAGACGGTCTGCCGATCACGGAATATCTTCCGGAAGGCCACGAAGGCCGGGAAGTCTATGGCATCGTCACAGATCCAACACCCGACAAGGGCCGGGCGCTCAAACACAAAGCCGCTGTCGCGCCGACACCCTTGGGCGAAACACCGGAATCGCCCTCACCCACTTCATAATAGCCATGCCACTGCGCAACCAACTTCTGTGCGCCGCAGTCATCTTATTCCTGTTTGGAATCCTCTGGTCAAGTCAGGCCTGGACCGCTGAGCCTGTGAATGTATCTTCCGCCAAGACAGCACAACCGCCAGTCTTTAACGAAAAGGACCTATTCGCCTACAAACAAAAGGGACGAAGCACTCTAGCCGGGCAAGCATTTCTTGCAGCCCCCTCTGGAAAGGCCATCACCCAAGCAGGCGCTCCAGTCCATCTCATCCCCATCACTCCCTACACACGCTATTGGTTCGACCACAACGTCAGAACCACATCCTGTTCAGCGATAGAAACCCCAACCACCGCTGAAACTGCCTCACCTCCACGCACTCCAACCGACTGCCCGCAGGAAGCACTGACCAGGCTCCAGGCAGAAAAGCGGTTGGCTCCCTATCTCCGCACAACCAGAGCCAACCCAACCGGACATTTCTGGTTTACCAAAATTCCCGCTGGACGTTACTACCTCGTCAGCCTGATCGATGAGGGAGCAGGACCGCGCCAAGAAGAACGCCTCATAGGCCTAGCCTGGCTGGCTATCGAACTAGAGGCAGGCGAAAAACTCACAAACCTCGTAGTGACCGACTGCAAAACCGGCCTCTGCTGAGATACTTTATACCTCATGCACACTCTCAGCGAGAGTCCTAAAGGCCGGAACACTGAAATATAAGGCAGAGCCATCCCGCCGTCTTCTTCAAGCGCTGGGTCGGGCCATTCTTGACATCGGAGTGGGTTGATGTCATTTTTCTTTGACATGGCCCATACCCGCCCCAAATAGAGGGCCCGTCTTCGGGAGACTTCATGCGCACCTCGCACGACGCGGCAATTCGTAACAATCCAATCCTCACAGAAATGGTGGCCCGATTGGTGAGGGCCTTCCAGCCCGAGCAAATTTACTTATTTGGCTCACAAGCTCAAGGAACAGCCGGCGCAGATAGCGACTACGATCTTTTGATGATTGTTACGACATCCCGATTGCCACGATACCGGCGCGACCAGGCTGCCTTCCGCATCTTAACCGGTGTAGGAGCTTCGAAAGACGTCCTTGTCCTGACACGCGAGGAGTTCGACCGGAGCAAGACCGTTTTCTGTTCACTGCCTGCCACGATCGAGCGCGAGGGCATGCTGCTCTATGCAGCCTGAGAAAGTTAAGGAAGTTCGCGCCTGGTTTCGTAAGGCCACAAACGACCTGCGCGGAGCCGACATCGACCTCGCGGCCTCCCCACCGCTCATTGAGGACGCGCTGTTCCATTGTCAGCAAGCCGTTGAGAAATCTCTCAAAGGTTTTCTCACCGCCCACGACTGTCCCTACCGTAAGACTCATGACCTCGACGAACTGGGGAAAGCGTGCGAAACCATCGATGACAGTCTGACCGCAACGCTCACCCCGGCACGTGATCTCACCATCTTCGCATGGGAATTCCGATATCCAGGCGACAGCGAAGTGCCATCCGTTGTCGAAGCGCGCCAGGCTCTTGCCACAGCCCAGGCAGCGTATGACGCGTTGCTCACGCGCCTGCAACAAGATTGTCGTCCGTGAGATCTGGGGCCCATGAATGGCGAAGATGGAATGCCTATCACGGATTATCTTTCCGAAGGGGAATTAGGGGGGCATTCTGGTTTTCTTGAGCCAGTCGATGGCCTGGCGATCTAAGAAGTTCAGAATGTCCCCATTCTTATACTCTGGCCGGCAATCGAACTCGACGCAGGCGAAAAACTCACAAACCTCGTAGTGACAGACTGCAAAACCGGCCTCTACTGAATCTCTGACAAGGGGCACCCTTACAGCATAAAGTACAGCAGCCGTCTGCAAGCTGTCTATTTTATCTCTTGAATTGCTTGTCCTCTTCAAGACTCAGCTCCCAATCTGAAATAGTTTGCTTTTACCTGTCATCTGCTCAATAAATCCTCAATAAGACACGGTAGCTATATCCACCCATAAACCATCAGCACAGCCTATGCCCATCCGGGTGATTCTACGAAAAGCAGCATCTCAAGTGTGGGTGCGGAGGGGCTACTTCGGAAGACTCATGCTCCTGCCTATGGTTGCCACCGCAGTAATAGGTTATTTGCAAGACCTGTGGTACGAGCCGAACGCGGAAGAACCGATCGTGCAGCTACTAACAAAACAAGCTTTTTGGATGGCTCTCTACGGAATCATCGGCGCACTATTTGCGGTTGTAATACATCGTTCCATCTTGTTAGATGAGCGGGTATCCCCTAGCCGATGGTTCTTTCGATTAAGCAAGAGGGAAATCACTTTCACAGGTTGGTCTTTTTTCATCGGAGGTGGAATGTGGCTCATATTCGCGATCGGAGCCGCCTTAAGCACGGCGCTTGCCATTCCCTTCGCTATCTGGTGCTCTGATCTATTTAGTCGTATAGGAAAAACCCTCCCCTGGCTTAAAAATCTTGGCGAGACTATCCTCATAGGAGTAGCTGGTTCAGTAACCGGATTCTTAGTTTCATACTTCGCAGCTCGAACCAGTTTGTTGCTCCCTGCCTCTGCACTCGATCACCACCAAAGACTCGCCTGGGCATGGACCATATCCAAGCCGCATGCAATGCGCCTCACATTTCTCGTAGGAGTCATCCCTCTCGCATCCTTTTCATTCCAAGCCCTATGGCCATTATGGATCGATGATCTGCTGTGGAATCCGGCTCATCAAGTTCTTACGGCATTGGTCTCTTGTTCTCTCCTAATACTGGAGATCGCGATTCTGTCGCTTTCCTATCGGTGGATTATTGAGTCTGCGCCTACGACTCAGTCCCCTGCTATTGTTGAGCCAATCCCTTAACTCTCCCGTGCACATGGCCACAAAGTGACTTTCCCCCAACTCGTGGCGGCGTGGCAGGATGGGCGAATCAGCTTCTACTGCGCGCCCTATTCTCACCCGCCCACCCGAGCGCGCCGAGACGCGCTCTTCACCCAAGCGAGGGCCTACCAACTCCTACTACCTCACTGTAGGGGAGTGGCTAAGGCTGCCCTTTACTGCGCGCATCGACCGAACACTCTTCTTCTCTTCTTAAACTCCACCTCGTGGCGGGATGGAAGGGGGAGGCCTCAAGTGCGCACGTCGAACGATAGACATGCACCTTCTGGGCTTGCTCGTTTCTCTCTAGGGATGGGGGCTGACTGATCTTCCACTGCGCGCGTCCAACGAGGGGAGTCCCCGACCGCGCGTTGCGCGAGCACAGAAGATCATCAGCCTCCATCCCCTCCTCTGTTCCGCGAGCACAGAGGTCCCCTCTCCGTCCTGCCCGTCTCACGCGCCTACATCAGGCGACTATCTTTCAATTCTTATTTCTTTCACACTCCCAGGCTGGCAGGGAGGAGCAGCCCTCGACTGCGCACGTCGAAGGAGCCGCTTTCCCCATCTCCTCACGAGCTGGCTTTCTTGTCGGCTTGGGCCAGTTTGAGGGAAAGGATCAGGCCGGAACACGAATTAAGAGCCTGAGGGCAGGGGAGCCGCTGGAAGATGGACGGCTGTTCGATGAAGTGCTAGGATGCGCTCATGCTGGTTACCACGGGAAAAGTCCATGGCGGAACGATCAAGCTCGATGACCACAATCTCCCCGAAGGTGCTGTTGTGACGGTGTTAGCTCCTGAAGGCGACGAGACCTTCGAGCTTGCCCCTGCGGAAGAGGCTAAGCTGCTTGCGGCGATGGCAGAAGCCGAGCGGGGAGAGACGACAAGCGCAGTTGATATCCTAAAACAGATCCGCCGATCGTGAGCAGTCCGCTCCCTGTCCGGATTGTCGGCAGTGCTGGCCAGGCTATTCTCGATGCGGCTGAATGGTGGTTAGCCAATCGACCGAAAGCTCCCGATGCTTTTGCAGTTGAGCTTGAGCGGGCATTCCAACTCCTTGCTTCCCAACCACTGATCGGGGCGCAGGCTCGAAACGTCAAACTCGCCGGTGTTCGCCGGATTCACCTTCCCCGCGTCCATTACCATCTCTATTATCGTGTAACCTCAGAATCCAAGACCGTCGAAATCCTTGCCCTTTGGCATACGAAGCGTGGCGGTTCTCCGGATCTGTGATGGGGCGAAGCTAAACAGTTGCGCGTTGAATACGCTCTGGCTCGGATCTCCCATTCTTTATCTTTCCTTGAATCTTCTTTCCGGTAGTTGGAGGGGTGTTCCCATCGTGCGCGTGTCCAACAAGGGTCTTTCGAGACCTCGCGTTCCGCATCCTGCCACCCTCTCAGGTCTCACAGCCAGGGTACCGACTGCGGCCCCCATTCTCACCCGCCCGCCCGAGCGCGCCGAGACGCGCTCTTCACCCAAGGGAGCATTGTTTCATTGTGCGCGTTCCGGGAGCAAAGGGATGCCCTGGCTGCGAGACCGTCCCCTTACTGCCACCCCGACAAATCTTTTCAGTCTCCTTCTCCCTCTCCCAACTCGTGGCGGGATGGAAGGGGGAGACCTCAAGTGCGCGCGTCGAACGAGGGCCTTCCCAGGCCGCGCGTTCCGCGAGCACAGAGGTCCCCCCTCTGTCCCGCCCTTCCACTACTGCCACCCCGACACCTCATACCCCTTCTCACTCAAACATCGCACCACCGCATCGGCGTAAGCAGGATCCGGATCGAGTGGCCTGTAGGCGCCGGCCACTGAACCGATGATACCTCCGAGCGCCCCTCCGACTGCCGCCCCGATCGTCACACCAGGCAATCCACCAATGAGTCCACTCGACGCCCCTACCGCCGCACCACTAATTAGACCCAGCCCGGCTCCAGTCGCCATATTGCCACTTCGTCCGCCAGTGCCAGGCTTCAACCCGGCCGCCTCAGCCTTCTGCTGGCAAATGATCACTTCAAGCTTCGCCGCCTCCCGCCCATGCATCTGAAACTTCGCATTCGACTTCAACAACGGCCCCGTCCCCGCACAAGCCACGAGACTGAGACACATCAACAGCACAACAACACTATGTCCCTTTACCAGCAATCGATTCATGCTTTTCCCTTTTCCGGCCTAACAAGGTACGGCACTGCCACTACGCGCCTGCATCGAGCGACCATCTTTGTTTATTACCTCTTCCACCTTCCCAGGCTGGCAGTGAGGAGAGGCCCTCGACTGCGCGCGTCGAACGAGGGCCTTCTGAGGCCGCGCGTTCCGCGAGCAAGGAGGGCCCTCCTCACTGCCAGCCCGTCACCTCATATCCTTTTTCTTGCAAACACCGATTCACAAAGTTCGTGTAGGCCTGATTCAGCTGCGACGGGCCAGCAAATGCGTGGTACAAGCCAGTCAATAATCCCCACACTGCGCCGCTCGCTGCTCCAATCATAGAACCACGTCCTACCGCGCCTGAGATAGCTCCGCCGACTGCCCCGGCTGCCGCGCCGACTCCGCCACCCACTACGGTGCCGGTTGCGACACGACCAGCCTTCCCACTGCCTTCCTCGGCCCCTGCCGATTCGGCCAACTTCTTACAATCTTCGATATCCTGTGTCGCTGCCTCTTTCCCTACCGACTGCATATGAGCGTTGGGGTACAGCACAGGACGGGCGCTGGAACAGGCGCTGAGGAGGAACATTCCACAGACCAGGCACGCGATAGAGCGTTTCATTCTGTCCGGTCCTTTCTGCATGAGGCGGGCAATGACGCGTGCTGCCAGCACTCCCCGTAGACGCACACGTTTATGCCGACTGCTGATCCCGGATTCAATGTGCACAGCAGCAAGGGGAAGAGACAATGTCTGCGCCAGAAACCGGATCAATGCATCGTTGGCTGCGCCATCGACCGGTGGAGCAGCCACACGAATCTTCAACGCATCGCCGTGAATGCCCACGCACTCTGTGGTGGAGGCTTTCGGTTGGATGTGAACGGTGAGAATCGCTCCATCTTTGGTGTCCTGCACGATCAGCGAGTTCATCCGTGATGGGACCCAGAGGAGGAAAATCAGAAGATGGCTTTTACCAATTCCAGAATGCTGCGCTGCATATCGGGGTCGTCGGTAATCGGACGGGCAATCGCAACGTCGCAGGCTCGGTCGGTTGGCACACCTTGCCGAATGAGTGTCCCGGCATAGATCAACAATCTGGTGCTGACCCCCTCTTCCAACCCATGGTTCTTGAGGTTCCGCACCTTCCCGCCAAGTTTCACCAAGCTGGCGGCAAGGTCTCGGCTGACCCCCGCTTCCCGCTCAACCACGGTGGTTTCGATGTCAGGCGCCGGATAGTCGAACTCAATCGCCATGAAACGCTGCTTCGTGCTTTGTTTCAAGTCCTTGAGCACGCTCTGGTACCCTGGATTATAGGAAATCACCAGGAGGAAGTCGTCGGCCGCTTCGAGAATCTGGCCTTTCTTTTCGATCGGCAGGAAGCGGCGATCGTCGCTCAGGGGATGAATGATGACCGTCGTATCTTTCCGCGCCTCGACGATTTCGTCCAAATAGACGATCGCGCCATGCTTCACGCCAAGCGTCAGCGGCCCATCGACCCAGACTGTCTCTTGGCCCTTGAGCAGATACCGCCCCACGAGATCGGAAGCGGTGAGATCCTCGTGACAGGCCACTGTGATCAAAGGACGGCCAAGCCGGTAGGCCATATGCTGGATGAATCGGGTTTTCCCGCAACCGGTCGGCCCCTTGAGCATAACCGGCATCTTGCTATTTGCCGCAATCGTGAACAAACCGATCTCGCCACGAACCTCCGCGTAGAACGGCTCTTGTTCAATCCGATACTGTCCGATATCGACTTCTCGTCCTTGGTTTGTCATCTCACGCTCAATCGGTGTATCGCACCCTTCGTTTCACGCATAGTGCAGCCACGATAAACGGAACCGAGACTGAAGATCAAGCGGTTGGGCAGGATGCTGAACAAGTCCGCAAACCTGACTTGTTCATTTGGTTTGTTTGGTTTGTTTCGTTTGTTTGGTTGAACGAAACTACCCAGATGAACCAACTCAACCAGATAAACTAAA
>JAABQN010000053.1 GCA_011391455.1 Nitrospiraceae bacterium | reverse complement strand
AAGCCTCGCAGAGATCTGCCGACCGTATGCCACGGCGCCCCTGAAAGGCCTGTTCGTGGAACGCTCAAAAGGCTCCTCACTCGCAACCATCCCATTGACGGTAGATCGTCAGCAACCGATTATCTTGTTGATAGGGCCGGAGGGGGGATGGGCGCCGGACGAGCAACGTCTTGCACAGGAGCAGGGTTTCCTCCCGCTCACCCTCGGACCACGAATCTTGCGAGCCGAGACTGCAGCAATCGCCGCGCTCAGTATTCTCCAATCAAGGCTCGATCAGATGGAAAACTGATTTTGAGTTCGAGGTTCTATGTTCGAGGTTTCAAGAAAGCTTTGAACTCAGAACTTCGAACTTCGAACCACTTATCAGCGGCCAATAGTCAGGCGAACGATCGTGCCTTTTTCCCCGCTGGCCCAGCCCTCCGTCCTATTAGGAAACGAAAGGCCGAATAACGAAGCCTTTGCGATTGCACCCTGCTCAGTCCAGGTAAAACCGCTGTCGATGCTTCGATAGACCATGCCCCGTTCCCCCACAATCCATCCAGTCTGGGGATCGGTAAAGCGCACTTTCAAGAGATCGGTCAGCTTCGTACAGGTGCTGGTGCAGGGCAGCGTGCGATCGATCCATTGATGGCCGCCATTGCTCGTGTGAAAGATGGCTCCGGCATTTCCGACGGCCCATCCGGTCGACGGATCGGAAAAATACACATCGAACAGCGTGACAGCCCCCTGAGTCTCTTGCGGAGTCCAGGTGATCCCGCCGTCGTCCGTCATCAAAACAGTCCCTACTGCCCCAACCACCGTCCCGTGCTGTGCGGTAAGAAATTGAATGCCGTAGAGCGCTGCGCTCGTCTTGCTCGCTTGATCGACCCAGTGCAGTCCACCATCCTTCGTATGGAGAATGGTTCCGTTGCCACCGACTACCCACCCCTCGCTGGGCGACACAAACGAGAGGCCGTAGAACGCCACCTGGGTATCGGCGAGTTGTGAGGACCAGGTCTCTCCCCCGTCTTGGCTCCGTCGAATCGTCCCATTGGCTCCAATGGCCCATCCCAACTTCTCATCGAGAAAGAAAACCCCCGAGAGGCTCGCTGTGGTGCCGCTGACAACCTTCTTCCACTTCTTCCCCCCATCGATCGTTTTCACAATGGTACCGCCGGCCCCCACCGCCCAGCCCAGCAGAGGCGTATGAAAATAGATCCCCATCAGGATCGCTTCCGTATGGCTCGCTTGAGGGGTAACCGTCAGAGGAGAGTCCGCAGCCCACGAAGGAGTGGCGCATAGCTGCGTCGCCAGCACCACGACCACAAGGAATCCAGGCAATCCGTATCTCACTGGGTAGTATCGGCGTCGGGGCGAATGCTTTTGAAGTAGCCTTGATCGGGCATGCCCTGGGCGAGAATGGTAAACGTGCCTGCTTCCAACGTCAGCCACTTCTTCGGAGTACAGCACGTCTCGTCTGGCTGTACATCCCAGGACCCGCGCCGCACGATCAGCGGTCCAGTCGCAAGCTCGTTAAAGAATTCATTGCGCTTCCCAATACCATAGAGATTCCGATGAGGCACTCGCACAACGATCTCCGTATCCGTCCAGGACATCACCTGCGCCGCGACATTGCTGAACAGCACTTCCGTCCGCGAAACGTTCTCGTCCATCTCGATATCCCGCCGCTTGTAGGCCCCCTGGTTGAGGCCCAAGGAGGCATACTCGGCTGTTTTCAAAAACGTGCCGAAGCCTGACCCTTTAATGGTGATCAGCTCATCGAGCCCGCCCGATTTCGGGCTGTAAGAATCGACCTTGGGCGTCACGAGGGTAAAGACCCCCGCCTCAGTCTTGAGGGTCTCCTTCGTCGCACAACAAGAGCCATCCGGATTGGGCTTCGTCGCGCCTCGATAGATCACGACCGGTCCGCTCTTTGCGCTGAAGGGTACCCACACATCGATGCGATCGTCTTGCCAACGATAGATGACGGCGCGGACCCCTCCGATATCGACTCGATTCTCGCCCGTATTGAAATCGGTAAAGGCGTAGGGAGTCGATCCACTTTCCGAATAGAATCCGAAATGTTCACCGCTGATTCTGAGTAGCGTACCGATGGGGGCGGCAGGAGGATTCATCGCTGTCGCCTTTGGCACATGAACCGCAAAAGTCCCGACCATGCGCTCACGCCCTTGTATCGTCAGAACGATCGGTCCGGTCTCCGCATCCATCGGAAGATGTACGACGATGGCGCTGTCGGACCATTGGGCGATGGTGGCAGGGTGCCCGCCGAACGTCACCATGTCACCGGCTCTCCTCTCAGTGCCAAAACCTTGGCCAAAAAAAACAACCTTTGTGCCGACCGGCCCGCTCACCGGATCGACGCGAATACTCGGAATCAGTTTCAACGGTACAGCGTTACTCACTGTGTGCTGGACCGGAGCGCAACAAGACCCGTCCGGCAAGGGATCCGACGAAGCCAATCGAACCATCACATCTCCCGATGCAGCATTCGCAGGAACCTCGACTTCGATGAGGTCGTCTTTCCAGCGACGCGGCCTGACGAGTACGCCCCCGATCATCACATCGTTGACTCCGAACATCGTATTGGGGTCCCGAGAACCAGCCGTAGTGCCAAAATGCGCGCCGGTAATTTGCACCGAATGGCCTGGCTCGATCTCTGCCGGCGTGATTGCAGTAATCGTCGGTTGCACCACGGTCAATATCCCGGCAGCCAGCTTCTTCTTCCCGACCATGATTTCAACGGGGCCGGATCGCGCTTGAAAGGGAACCTTCGCCTCGATCAGGTCGGACTCCCACCGCTGAATCAACGCAGGGAACCCACCCACAGTCACGCGATTGACCTGCACGGATTTAAACGCCCCGAACCCCTTCCCACCAATCGACAGGGTGGCGCCAGGGACCGCTGTTGACGGATGCAGTTCAAGGGCAGACGGAGTAGCCGCAAACACGGCAGCACTCAGGCTTGCCCACAACGACAACGTACCCACAACGGTAACGAATGCTTTCATCATCTGGTTCATCTGGTTTGTTTGGTTCATCTCGTTTGTTTAGTTGATTTGGTTTATTCGGTTGGTCTGGTCTATCTGGTTGGTTTCATCTAACCAAACAAACGAAACAAACCAGACAAACCAAATAAACAAGACCGACCGAACTATAGCAAGCGGTTTTTTCGAGAGTCAATCCGGCGAGCCTGCACAAGGGTCATTCGTCAATAGTCAGTCGTCATTCGTAGAGACCCTGAACGAATTTCAGTCAATGTTCGGTGAAGAATCAAAAACCCATCAGGAGACGGAGAATATGACTTCAATTTCGACGGGAGCCCCGCGAGGCAACTCAGCAGCCCCCACCGCCACGCGCGCATGACGGCCGGACTCTCCAAAGATCTCAACCAGGAGATCCGAGGCCCCATTGAGGACTTGGGGCTGCTGGATAAACCCTTCCGCCGACGCCACATGCCCGACGACCTTTACGACGCGCGTAATACGGTCCAGTGTCCCGAGTGTCTGCTTGGCAATGGCCAGCGCATTCAGGAGAGCGAGTCTAGCCGCCTCCATTCCCTGCTCGACCGTCAGATCACGCCCAAGCTTGCCGGAGTAGGCCAACTGCCCATCTCGCATGGGAAGGACGCCGGACAAAAATAAGAGGCTCCCGGCCTGGACTGCCGGAACGTAGGTCGCCAATGGCGTCGGCGGTGAGGGTAACTCGATGTGCAGTTCTTTCAATTTGCGTTCGTAGGACATCGCTGCCGAATGTTCAATGTTGAATGTTTGGAAATCATCAGATCACGTCCGACTCCGACAATTCAACATTTACCATTCGCCATTCCTAATTCCGATTCACGCGGAACGCGTGCTATCCTGCGCGAAGGGCATCGAGAAAACTTTCACCAACAGGAAGTTGCCCCCCTTGCAGAGCTTCCACAATGGTATGTCCAAGATCGGCAGCAGACGCTCTGATGCCGAGATGCACCCCATATGCCAATTTAGGCCCAGTGACCAAGAGAGGAACATATTCACGCGTCGAGGCCTGATCCGCCTTCGTCATATCCCGTCCATGATCGCCCGTTATGACGAGCAGGTCGCCTGGGCGAAGCTGCTCCAGTAATCCGGATAGCTGTCGATCAAAATCATGGAGAGCCGCTGCCGACTGTGCCGCATCTGATTCCAGGACATCGAGCCCGGCAAAAATCAATCCACGGGGAACCTTTTTCAACATCCCCGTCACCTCAGTAAGCAATGAAGACCAGTGCGCAACGGGAACCGAACGAGTGAGCCCACGGCCGCTGAAGAGATCGCCTACTTTCCCCACTCCAATCAAAATCTGGCTCGCACGATTGAGCACATCGAACATCGTCAGCCCCGGTGGTTCAAGCACGAATTCACGAGGCTGGGGGCTGAACTGCACTGCACCGGCATCGCCTGAAAGAGGATGAGCGGACACACGCAAAATGCCCCAGGGATCCTTGAGCAATTTTCTTGCGTCCCGGCAACGCTGAAAGAACTCGTCCCGTCGCATGGCGCTCTCATGCGCCGCCACATGGCAGGTTCGCCGTCCATCCGTCCAGACGATCAACGCGCCAGACGACAGATGTTCAGCCTCACACTCGCGAAGCATGGCGACTCCTGACGAGCGGATATTGCCAACGATCTTGCGCCCAAATACCTGTTCGAGGGCTGCAACCATGTCAGGAGGAAACTGCTTGGGGTACAGGGGCCCGGTAACGTCCGTGGGATGACCAGCCATTTCCCAATAGCCGGCTATGGAATCCAGGCCCTTCGACAGAAATCCAAGACGACCGAAACACCCGTCCGGCTGTCCCATCACCCGCACACCTTTGATCTCTGTAATATGGCCAAGCCCGAGCGCTTCCAGCGTAGGAAGATCGAGCCCCCCAACGGCATCGGCCAGATGGGCCAAGGTGTTGGAGCCGGCATCGCCGTATTCCGCCGCGTCGGGCATGGCCCCGACACCGAGTCCATCAATCACCAGCACAATCACACGAGCAATCATGCGCGCACTATAGCAGAAGCGGGGCGAGCATAGAAGTTCTGAGTTTTGAGTTCTGAGTTAAAGGCGGATAAAAAATCCGGGAAGGGCGAGGCGATCTGAGGAATGGAGTGTTCGGAACTTCGATCCCCGACTCTTAGACTTTGGACCTTGGACTTTCAACTTTCGACTTTGAACTTTGCCCTTCAGCCTGGGTCCATTCGGCCATGATCACGAGACTTGCACTGGTGCCGATTCGATCCGCACCGGCCTCCAACATGGCCAGCGTGGTCTTCCAGTCTCGAATTCCTCCGGAGGCTTTCACCTTAGCGCGACCGGCCACAGCCTCTTTCATCAGCTTCACATCTTCAACCGTCGCGCCGGCTGCGCCGAATCCGGTCGAGGTCTTCACGTAGTCGGCCCCTGCCTCCACGACTAATTGACAGGCCGTACGTTTCTCTTGATCGGTCAGATAACAGGTTTCGAGTATGACTTTATGTTCAACGCCCGTGGTCGCCTTCACCACTTCAGCAATGTCCTGTCGCACATACTCTCGCTCGCCCGACTTCAGCCGGCTCACGTTGATGACCATATCCAGCACCAGCGCGCCGCGCGTGACCGCTTCAACGGCTTCGGCGACTTTGGCCTTCGTCGTGTGACCGCCCAGGGGAAACCCGATAGGAATGCCGACCAGAATCGCGGTGCCAGCGACCGCTGCCACCGCTTCATCCACATAGCAAGGCGGGACAAAAATTACGGAAAACCCAAACTCCTTCGCCTCCCGGCACAGCCGCAGGACATCCATCTTTGTCGCGTCCGGCCGGAGCACCGTATGGTCTATGAGATTCGGTACATTCCATTCAGACATCGGTCACGACACTCCTTCTTTGTCAGCAAGAGCCCCTTCCCCTGGGACGATTGACGTCTGGGAGGAACGCGTCCCCCGGCGAAAAGGCCGCTTCTGATATTTCTCTACCGCTTTGTTGTGTTCGATCAGCGTCGCGGAAAACTGGTGCGTGCCGTCGTTCTTAGAAACAAAATACAAGGAGCGCGAATCAGACGGATAGAGCGTCGCGCGAATCGCTTGAATGCCCGGATTGGCAATCGGTCCCGGCGGCAGTCCCTGTACCCGATAGGTATTGTAGGGACTGGGGCTCGACAGGTCTTTCTTGTGTATATTTCCGTCGAATCCCGGCAAACCATAAATGACTGTGGGATCGCTCTGTAACGGGATGCGCTTCTTGAGCCGGTTGTGAAACACCGCTGAAATCTCCGGCCGCTCGCTGCCAGACCCGGTCTCCTTTTCGATCACGGAGGCGAGGGTCAACACTTCATGCATCGTCATCTTGCGTTCCTGCATCCGGGCGAGGAGATCAGGACCGACCACCTCCCGGAGCTGTTCGACCATGGCGGCCAACACCTCTCGCGTCTTGACCCCACGGGGAAATTTATACGTGTCGGGATAGAGGTACCCTTCCAGCGTCTCCGCCTTAATCCCAAGCGATGCGATGAATTCACGGTCTTTTGCAAGCCTGAGAAACTCCACGCGATCCGCGAGACCCTGTTGCGAAACGACCTCGGCAATTTGGACGATGGTGAGCCCTTCGGGAATCGTCAGCGGATGGAGCAGGACATGGCCATTGAGCAACATCGCAAGAATCTCTGCCGGAGTCATGCCAGGGTTCAGCTCATATTCACCTGCATGTACTTTCCGGTCGGCAGATTTTGATTTTCCAAAAAGGACGAAGGAAAACCGGTTCTTGATCAATTCTTCGCGCTCAAGCAACGCAGCGACCTGTTGAAACGTCGAGCCATCCGGGATGACGACGACTTTCGAGGGAGGGTGCGTTTCTGCGGGAATAACCGGGCCTTCAGCCCAGCGAATCGTCTGATAGGCCGCGACGCCAAGTGCGACCGTTACGACCAGCAGACTTCCGAGAATGATCCGTAGGCTCATGAGGTGGTTCTACCGTTCCTCTATCAGAATACTCATCCGCCTGTAATGCCGACTCCATCTTCGATACAGGTTCAAGGCTCGCCAGATAGCTCTGAAGCAGAATCGACGCGGCGATGCGATCCACCACACCCTTCCGCTTTTTCCGGCTGACATCGGCTGCAATCAAGAGATCTTCCGCCGACTTCGTCGTCAACCGTTCGTCCCACAGAATAACTGGAACTGGCACTCCCTGCTCCAACCGAGCCTGAAACTCGCGCATCGCCTTGATCGCCGGACCCTCGCGGCCATCCAATTGGATGGGAAATCCCAACAGCACTTGTCTGACTGCATACGTCCCTACGAGGGAGGCGATATGCGCAATGTCCCGGTCCAACGTGCGCCGATTGAGCGTCTCAAGCGGTTGGGCGGTCCATCCCATTTCATCACTGAGGGCCACGCCAATCCGCACCGTTCCGTAATCGAGCGCGAGCACTCGTTTACCATCCTCCATCAGTCTACCGCTCCAACATCCGTTCGACCAGCTCAAAAACCTTTTCCAACGCAGCATCCAACCCGGCTGGATCCTTCCCGCCTGCCTGTGCCATCTCTGGCCGGCCACCGCCGGTGCCCCCGACTTCCACCGCCATCTCCTTAATAAGGTCGCCCGCTTTCAGCCGGGCAATCAGATCCTTCGTCACGACGACCAGCAGCGAGACCTTGCCATCGTTGGCAGCTCCAAGAGCCACGACACCGCTTTTCAACTTGTCCCGCAACTGATCGGCCAGCGCCCTCATGCCGTTCACGTCCAGACCATCGGTGCGCTGCACATGCACCTGGATGCCGGCAATGGTTTTTGCCATGGCCTCGGCGGCTGAGCCGCCGGCCATTTTCAATTTCACCTCTTCCAGCTCACGTTCCTTGTCTTTCAGCTGCGTCAATATCTTTCGTGTTTTGGCGACCAGCTCGGACTGGCCGACCTTGAGCAGATTCGAAAGTTCTCGAATGTCAGTATCCAACTGCTTCATGTGCGCGAGCGCCCCGCTGCCGGTCTGAGCTTCGATACGGCGCACACCAGCTGCGACGCCGGTCTCCGAGACCAGCTTGAACAGGCCGATTTCCCCCGTCTGCCGGCAGTGCGTTCCACCACAGAGTTCCTTGCTGAACGACTCGACCGTGACAACGCGCACCTGCTCACCGTACTTATCGCCAAAGAAGGCCAGCGCGCCCTTGGCCACCGCATCCTGAATGCTCATCACCTCAGTCGCCACCCGCTCATTCTTCCGCACCTCGTTGTTCACGACGGTTTCAATCTCATCCACATCGCGGGAGGTCAGCGGTCTGAAATGGGCAAAGTCGAATCGCAAACGATTCGGCCCGACGAGCGACCCATACTGTTTCACGTGAGGGCCCAGCAAATCGCGCAAGGCAGCATGGAGCAAGTGAGTGGCGGTATGGTTTCGCTGAGCGTCCTGCCGCGTCGTGGCATTGACGGTCATGTGCAGAGCCTCGCCCTCGCGAACCCGCCCTTTCGTAACGGTCCCCTTGTGTAAAATCACAGTCGGCGCAGGCCTTGTGGTTTCCGTGATCTCCACCTGCCCGTCATGGCCCAGTAACAGGCCCCGGTCGCCAACCTGCCCACCGCCTTCCGCGTAGAACGGCGTCACATCCAAAACAATTTCAACCTCATCGCCTTCCGCCGCTTCCTTGACCAACCGGTCACCTTTCAAAATCGCCTGCACGAGACTCTCGCTCTCCAGGCGATCGTAGCCGATAAACTTCGTTGCCCCGACGCGCCCGGCCAGTTCCGCAACCGCAGGCCGAGCCATCTCCTGTTCAAACCCGCCGGTTTTGCGCGCGCGATTCCTCTGTTCTTCAATGGCCTGATCAAACCCCGCCTCATCGAGCGTCATCCCCTGCTCACGGCAAGCCTCTCCCATCAAGTCCATCGGGAACCCATAGGTGTCGTAGAGCTTAAATACATCTGGACCGGTGAGAACCTTATTCCCGGTCGAACGGGCCTTCGCGATCATCTCATTGAGAATCGGTAATCCTTGATCGAGCGTGGCGATAAACCGCTCCTCTTCGCCTCTCGTCGCCTCGGCAATCGTCGCGGCTGCGCCTCGCACTTCAGAGTAGACCCCGGCCATTTGGCTCACGACCGCCTCCGTCAATTCATAGAGAAAGGGCTCGACGATGCCCAGCAGCCGTCCATGCCGCGCAGCCCGGCGCAGAATCCTTCGCAGCACATAGCCGCGTCCTTCATTCGAGGGTAAGACACCATCTGTCATCAAGAACGTGATTGCGCGAAGATGGTCTGCCACCACACGCATCGACCGATCGGTCTGGTCTTGCTCCCCATACCGAACTCCCGCCCTGGCAGCCACGGCGGTCAGCAACGGTGTGAACACATCGCTGTCATAATTGCTGTAGACTCCTTGCGCCACTGCCGCCAACCGTTCCAATCCCATGCCCGTATCGATGCTGGGCTTGGGTAAGGGATGCAATGTCCCCCCTGCATCCCGGTTGAACTGCATGAACACGAGATTCCAGATCTCGATGACGCGATCGCCCTCGCCGTTCGGCCGATCGTCGCCCGGTACCGACGGCCCCTGGTCGAAATGCAGTTCCGAGCAGGGCCCGCAGGGGCCGGTATCGCCCATCTGCCAGAAATTATCCTTCTCGCCGCACCGCACGATCCGCGAGGCAGGGACCCCGACCTTCTTCCACAACTGGTCCGCTTCGTCGTCGTCGCGGAAGATCGTCACCCACATCCGATCCTTTGCCAAGCCGACCGTCTGAGTCAAAAACTCCCAACCGAACTGGATGGCATCTTCCTTAAAGTAGTCGCCGAAAGAGAAGTTCCCCAACATTTCAAAGAACGTATGGTGGCGTCTGGTGTAGCCGACATTCTCCAGGTCGTTATGTTTGCCCCCTGCACGAAGACACTTCTGCACTGTGACCGCCCGTTTGTAGGCACGCGTTTCCTCGCCGAGAAACACCCGTTTAAACTGATTCATGCCGGCGTTGGTGAAGAGCAATGTGGGATCGGCCTGAGGAATCAAAGCGGAACTCGGCACGGCCTGATGGCCATGCTGTTCAAAATATCGAATGAAGGCTTGCCGCAATTCTTGAGTACTATTCTTCATACCAGTCTCAGCCCGCATTATTCATAAACGCGTATTCTGTCGAATGTGAAATGTTGAATTTTGAATGGTAAATGTTCGCGAATCATCAGAGTGAGTCCGACTCCGACCATTCCACATTCCTCATTGATCATTCCGCATTCCCAATGCCGTCTCAATGGTGTCTTCGTCAAATCCTCGTTGATTCAAGAGTCTCGCTACACGGCCAAGCGTCTGTGCCGAACTGGTCCGTCCAGCCGTTGCGATCGCCTGCATGGCCAAATCCCGTTCACTCACCTTGCGATAGGTGGCCAGCAACGTCGCATGCACGATGTGTTCAGGACAGCCGGTAGCACGCAGCTCTTCTTGCAGGCGCGCACGCCCCATCGGCATGCGGGCGAGTCGACGATCAGCCCACCGAGCAGCAAACGCGACATCGTCGAGGTATCGCAACGATATCAGCCGTCGAACTGTGGCTCGTATCTGTGCGGGAGAGGCCCCCTTCGCCGCGAGCAACCGTTCGATCTGGGCCGTCGTGCGATCGCTGCGGGCCAGCGCGCGTACCGCCAGTTGCAGCCACCAATCGGAAGATGGCGCCACCTTGTTCGCAATGCGCCTGCTCATCGCCTACTCGGTACGCGAGCGGGAAAGGCGACAGTTCGAGGTCCGAAGTTTGAGGTTTTCGGATAACTCAGAA
>JAABQN010000052.1 GCA_011391455.1 Nitrospiraceae bacterium | reverse complement strand
CGGGTAGCAGGCAAATCCGATGATCCGACGCGCACGTGGCTGTCGGTGAAGCTTTCGACGTTATTCAGCTTCCCATCGGTGGGTGAATAGTAGTACACGCAGTACTTCGTCGTCAGATTCTTCTGGTCTTGGGTGAGGGAGCTTTCTTCGACGTTGATCGTAAAGGCAAAGGGGGTCATGCCGGGGTGCGCCATCGTGCGATTGATCTGGGTAATGCGGTTGTCTTTGACGCGATAGAACGAGTTCGACCCATGAATGATCAGTTTCGTGCCGAATGGGTGCCCGTCTTCTTCCATCGTCAATGAATACTTGCCGTCCGATTCCTCGAAGGTTCGCGGGCCACGGTGCACCGCGATCATGCCGAGCTGTTCCTGTGCCCACTTCTGCACGTCGGCATCTCCCAGTTGAACCGACACTTCACGAGGGCCTTTCACCATGACTGGTCCGCTGGTTTCTTTTCCGTTCACATTCACCGTCAGATCGGCGGTGAATCCCGTAAAGTCTTTCTGCCAGCGCGAGGTCTTTTCGAACGCTTGTCGAAGTATCTCGCGGGCCTTCGGATCGTCGGCGACGGTGGGCTGATTCGGCTTCTGATGTTCCATTGGGTAGTCTCCTTCGTGAATCGAGTTGCCAAGCTAGTGGTGCATTATACGCTTGGGGCAAAACGTGCCACAAGCCTTCTCAAGTGCGAACGGCGGCTGGTTTCTTTGGTTTTTTTCGTTTGTTTGGTTGAACGAAACTAACCAAATCAACCAAATGAACCAAACAAACCAGAGAGACCAGACAAACCGGGTTCTTTCCGCCAGTCTCGCGCGCCATCCCGCGATGGTGATAGAAACCATTACATAATTCGGGTATACTGCGCCGCGCGAGGGTGTTTTACCCACGTAGAATGAAAGGACGGACATGGAACGACGGGCTGCTTCCCATACTGAAGAAGAAGAGATGAACCATCGACGCCGGTTGCTGAATGCCGCGAAGAGAGGCGATCAGAAGGCCATTGGCAAGCTCTTAGAGCTCTACCAGGTGCGGATCTACAGTGGCGATATGGTGACGAAAATGAATAAAACGTCCGCGACACACAAACTTCAGGCTCAACTTGCGGAAGGGAAGCCAGTGAAGGGTGGGTCGGGAGGGCATGGTAAGAAGACTGCGCCGGTGAAGCCTGCTTCACCGAAGCTTAAACATGCGAAGCCTGCTCCAATAAAAGGTACACCTGCGAAAGCCAAATCGCATCCTGCCGTTTCGAAAGAAAAGCCTAAGCCAAAATCAAAGCCTAAGCCAAAATCTCGGCCGGTAAAATCCGCTGTGAAGAAGCGCAAGAAGTAGCCGGCCTTCGTAGCCGAAGCGGCTGCTTTGGCGGAGTAGGCTGCTGCGGGGAGCTTCATTGCACGGCCACTCGTAGTCCCCCTCCCCCCAGTTTTGCGGCGATCTCTTCCGCTTCTGCGAGCGTACCTGCGAACACGATGGCTTCCCCATCATGGTCGATTTTCCACGCAAGCTCAAAGGCCTTTGTGGGGTTCATGCCAGGAATGTATTGGCAAAAAAGCGCGATGACCTGCTCATACGTGTGACATTCGCAGTTGTATACGATCACACGCGCATCGACCCCAGCACTTGTGTCGATGCTGGTGGTCTCTGTCGGGACCGGAGTCGCGAAGGGGGTCTTTGTGCCGGCCATGGAGACGGATACTAACAGACTTGGCTGTAATTTTTAATAGCCTACCCGGATAACCAGGAGATTGGTTTTTGGCCAATTTTCTCGGACACACGATTGCGCATAAAGCGAGAAATGAGCGGGGGAGTCTGTGACTGGTTGGAGCTGGTTGGCCAGGGCGAGGGTCTGTGTATAGACGAGTGAGGCGGAGGTTTTCACGAGGGCGAGCCCATATTCATAGTGGTACCCCTCTTCAAGGATGAGGCTCTTCTTCGAGAGGGCTCTCACCTGATCGAGTGCATAGGCCTGTTGTCTGAACGAATCGTCCATGAGGCGTAGGAGTGCGGCGGGGCCTGGCACGAGACTGTCGCCGATACGAAGACTGTGGGATGGCTCGAACAGTCCACGTTGAAGGCGGCGGTCCCGGCGAAGCGCGTGGTGAAAGCATGCGCGCCATTCAAGATCATGCAGGTCGCGATCGATGGCGGCTGCTACTGTCTGTGAAAGCGGTCCACTCACATCGTAGCCCTGCACGAGGCGTCCGGAGTCGACGAGGTCTGGAAAGCTCATACCCATCCGGTCCTGAAACGCCGTTATCCCGGACATGGGGGTCAATTGCAGGGCCATGAAGTCGCGAAAGTGGACTGACTCAAAGCGAGCCAGGAGCCGTGCCAAGGTTTCCGGGTGGCAGAGGTGAAAGGGGTAGAACAGGGCATGGGGTTGATTTATCGACAAAGTTTCACCGTCATGTTAGGGTTTGCCCGTGCGATATCTCTTCACGTCGTGGCTTGATTTCCTGCTCATCTTTGTCCCGGTGACGGTCGCGCTCGAAGTCCTTCGAGCCGATCCACTGCTGGTCTTCGTGTCGGCTGGACTGGCCATTATTCCGCTAGCGGGCCTGCTGGGACGGGCCACCGAGCATTTGACGTCCCATGTCGGCGCCGGTATCGGCGCGCTGCTCAATGCCTCGCTCGGCAATGCCGCGGAATTGATTATCGCATTAGTGGCTCTGCGCGAGGGCCTTCACGATGTCGTCAAAGCCTCTCTCACCGGCTCGATCCTGGGCAATATCCTCCTCGTGCTCGGTGTCGCCATGTTTGCCGGCGGGGTGAAGTACGAGCAGCAGAAGTTTAACCGGACCGCTGCCGGAATGGGCGCCAGTCTCCTGCTCCTGGCTGCTGTAGGTCTCATCATCCCCGCGCTCTTCCATGTCACCGCCCCCGATCGTGGCGTCGAGGTTGAACAAAAGTTGAGCCTCACTATCTCATTTGTCTTATTCGCCATTTACGTCGCAAGCCTGTTGTTTACGTTGAAGACGCATCGTCATCTGTTTGCCGGAGAGGCCCATAATGCGTCGGACCTCGGAGAGCAACCCTGGACCCGTCGTGCATCGATTACGGTACTCACGGTGGTGACCTGTCTCGTGGCCTTGATGAGCGAAATGCTGATTGGGGCGCTGGAGCCGGCTTCGCATCAACTTGGACTCACACAAGTCTTTGTCGGCGTCATTCTGGTCGCTCTGATCGGTAATGCGGCTGAACATTCTACGGCGGTGATGGTGGCGGTCAAAAACAAGATGGACCTCGCCTATGGTATTGCGGTTGGGTCCAGCCTGCAGATTGCCTTGCTCGTTGCTCCATTGCTCGTCTTCGCCAGTTATCTCTTCGGGACACCGTTGGATCTGATCTTCACACCTTTCGAAGTGGCTGCGGTGACGGTCTCGGTCCTGATCGTGGGATTTGTGGCAATGGACGGAGAATCCAACTGGATGGAAGGTGTGATGTTGGTCGGGGTCTACCTGATGTTGGCGATTGCCTTTTTCTTCCTGCCGGCCTAGCAGGATGCTGAAAAAGCCCGCCAGCGGCGTTCGCGCATCGTTCAGACCCTCAACGTACCCCAAGGGTACGCCTCGGCCCTTCACTCGCTGCGGCCTTGCTGGACGAACTTTTTGAGCATCCTGCAAGATAACCTGGATAGATAAGATGACCAGAAAATCGGGTCGGTCTCAAAATTTATCCATGTCGATGACTTCTGTCGCCTCCCACAGATTCTTCTGCTCTGCGTCCGCCGATTCCTTCACGCGATCCTCTTCCGTCTCTTCGCCGAACTGAACCGCTTGTGTCGGCACAGGCGGTTTTTGCTCGGACGTGGGCGAGCTTGCCTCTGGCGGCAACGGCTGTCTTCTTCGCTTCTTGGCCGGGTCCATATTAACAGGCATGGCAGTTCCGAAGTGATGGGTGTTCAGTGTCCACCCGGCTCAATGACAAAGTCAATCGAGCCGCCGGGATCGTTAGTCAGAGAAGTTTGTTTGGTTTGTCTGGTTTTTCTTGTTTATCTGGTTCAACCAAACAAACGAGACAAACAAAACAAACCAGATGAACCAGAGTTCTGTTAATACAACTGCCCGGCGATGGTGTCAGCCTGAAGGAGCCCTCGTGCTGTTAGTCTGCTGCGCTCACCGTCTTCTTCGAGCAACTGTTGTGCGAGTAGTTCTTCGGTGATTGTTGCATGCCCATAGTTCGCTGCATGCTGATGAAGATGCTGCGAGGGAATGCCTCGAATGAGACGCAATCCAAAAATCACGGTGTCACGAAGTTGTTCTTCTTCCGAAAGCCTGGTGCGATCTTCAATAGGCAGGCGGCTTGCCGCGAGAGATGTGTTGTAGGCCGCGAGGTCGGCGACGTTGCCGAATCTTATTCCGTCCAGATAGGACTGCGCGCTCGGGCCGAATCCAAGGTATTCGCCGTTGGTCCAATAGAGCAGATTGTGCCGACAGGCATATCCAGGCTTGGCATAGTTCGATACTTCGTACCGCTCATAGCCGGCATCGCCGAGCATCCGTTGGGTTGCCTCGTCCATTGCAATCTGAAGACCTTCATCCGGAGCTGGACTCTGTTGGCGTTGGATGTTGGAAGCGAGTCTCGTATCTTCTTCGACCGTGAGGGCATAGGCGGACAGGTGTGTCGGCTCCAGCGTCAGACAGTGGGCCATGGTACGTTTCCAGCTCACGAGGGATTGGTCCGGGAGGCCATACATGAGATCAAGGTTGATATTGGTGAATCCGGCGGCTTTGGCCTGAGACACTGCCGTGACGGTTTCGCTCACGGCGCCGGGCCGTCCGATTCTGGCCAGGTCGCCATCCTCCATCGATTCTGCGCCGAAACTCATGCGGGTGAAGCCGGACTGATACAGTTGTACGAGATCCTGGTCGGAGATCGTGGAGGGGTGCGCCTCAACGGTAATTTCACAGTCTGAAGTGAGGGTGAAATGCTTGCGAACCTCTGACAGGATTGCGGTCAGCTGAGCCGCGGCGAGTGTCGTCGGTGTGCCACCCCCGAAATAGACAGATTGGATGGGTCGGCTTGCGGTTACGTATTGTTGCGCTGACAGTCCGATCTCATGCATGAGGGACCGGACAAAGGTTTCTGCGCGGCTTTCATGATAAATTTCAAGATAGAACGCACAGAAGTCGCATCGCTGCCGGCAGAAGGGAATGTGGAGGTACAGTCCGAAGGGAGAGGAGGGCATCACGACAGGCTGAATCCTTGTGGCTTGGAAAAATCCCTGGCGAGGACGATTTCAATTTCATCAGCCGGGGACTTCCCGCGATTGCGGACATGGGTCTGCCAGGACTTGTGCTGACGCAACGATTCGAACAGCACCTTGAGCAGATCCGGCTTGATCCGCGCTTCCCACTCTCGCACCCAGGCCTGGTTGTCTTCCTCACCCTCATAGTCGTCGGGAAACGAGGCCTCCAGGTTGAATCGAAGGGTAAAAGTTTTTTCTTCTTGGTACATACGACTCCTTGGAGCTTGTCCGATTGCGAAGTGATCGGCCCGCTCTTATAATGTCTCCCTGAACAAGGAGAACGACCATGCCTATCTTCGAATATGTCTGCGGGGAATGCAATCATCGATTCGAGCTGTTGGTGTATGGCTCCACACAAGCTGCCTGTCCAAAGTGCAAGACCACGACGTTGGAGAAACAAATCTCTTCGTTCGGAGTCGGCGGCACAGATGGCTGGGTGTTGCCAGGTACTGGTGGAGGCGCCTGCGGAAGTTGCGGTGATCCGCGTGGCCCTGGTTCCTGTTCCACGAATTGATTATGGAGTCAGGCGACCAGGCGCTGCAGCGTGCCATCGCCACCATTTCTCAGTCCGACCCGCTCGTCAAATTGCTCAATCAAGTAATGCTTGGCCGGATGAAGCCTACCGATGCCGGGCTGCGCGCCGTGACCGACTCCTGGTTAGACACCTATAGAAAAACTATTGAGTCCGGTGGACTCACCAGGCAGGCCTTGCGTCGCATCGATCCACATCCTCGTGTGGCAATGTTGATCGAAGGTGGAGTGTTGACTGGTGAGCAGCAGGTAGTCACTGCACTCCGCCAGAGTTTTGAACGGGCCGTCGCCAACGCAACGGAGTGATTTCATCCCATGAGGGCTCTCTGTGTCATTGCGGTGCTGTTTCTGGCCGTAGTATCCGTTGGAGAGGGGTGGGCTGAAGACGCGCTCGGTACGAGACCGTTCCTGACGATCACGCGTAAGAATCTTTCCACGGTCCTGCCTCCTGACTGCCATGTCCTGATCGATCCTCATTCCATTGGACGGTTTCTTGACGCATTGGATGGAAATCCTCCGGACTGGGGCCTGGTCTACGGTCATGGACATCATGATCCTGGCCTCGATGAGCGTTTATTCACCCTCAACCGAGAACGGGATGAGAGGCGTGCAGGGAAGAAAGCACTTCAGTGGACGGTGGCCTTTTTCTGGTCTGGAGAACTGTCTCGCTATGAGCCAACGGTGGGCGGGTTTAGTATCGCCATAGGACCGATCTTCACAGCCACCAGATGGGGCATGGTCCGATTCAAAGCCGAAGATATGCCGGGCAATCTGATGGTGATTCCCGATCCCAGCCAGCGTGAAGCGCTCCGACGTAAACTCGACAACGGTGAGAAGATTGAAGTCGATGTCGCCATGACCGGCAGGCTTATTCCAGAAGAATCCATCATCTATGATTTTTCGCATGACCAGGAGGGGCTCGGTATCATTATGCCGGTTGTGCGAATCGAGCAGATCGATTATCTCGCCCGCAGTATTCATGACGGTTCGTCACGAAAGCGCTGAGCCGCGTCGCGAGATCGCCGGCGAAGGTTCTCTATGTTCGCTCAGAAGAGCAAGGCAGGGGTTCTGAAAGATCGAAGTGCGCCATATCGCCGAAGTTCGAACAGACCGGATGGGCAGTGCCTGCATTGGTACCGGCCCGCACAATCTGCGTCGTATTGAAGCCTGCCTCTGCGGCTGCATCTAACTCTGCCTCAATGTCCGAGAGAAAGAGAATGTCTTTAGAGGAGAGGGCGAGTATCTGGCTAATGCGCCGGTAGGAAGCCGTCTCGGTTTTTGTGCCGATGCTCGTATCGAAGAAGTTGGAAAACAGGCCTGTGAGATCGCCGTCGGTTGTATGTTCGACGAGTAGACGTTGCGCCTGTTCCGATCCCGAAGAATACAGGGCTAGCCGGAGATCGTTTCTCCGCCAACGATTGAGCACAGGAACCACATCTTCATACAGACCGGGCGTAAAGGCGCCTGCGCGGTAGCCTTCATGCCAGATCATGCCTTGAATGGCCTTCAACCCCGGGTGTTTGCGGTCCTCTTCGATCCACCGGCCGAGGATATCGGGGAGTTCCTCATAAGAAGGCCGTCGTTCAAGCTCCTGCGCCACGGTGTCCTGACAGGCGTCCGCCCATTGGCGAAGGGCCGGCATATCCTCTTGCTCTTGCAGGAAGGCTGCTAATCGATGTTTTGCATATGGGAATAGAACTTCGCGGACGAATGCCACCGAGATAATGGTCCCTTCGATATCCATGAGCACGCATCGAATCATAGTCCGACCTTATCGATAGCGTTGTTCAATGCCGGATTCGGTGTACTGGGGCACCCAGCCGGCCTGGTTGGTGAAAACTCTGATCGCGCAGACCTGTGGGTGGTTGCCGAGATTGAACCAATGTTTCGTATTGGCGGGAACAGACACCAGGTCCCCCTGCTCGCAGAGCAAGGCGAATACCTCATCCTCTACGCCTTCCTTGTGGAACCAGAACTGTCCTTGCCCCTCGACGAAATAACGGATCTCGTCTTCTGAATGGGTGTGTTCCCGTAGAAATTTTTCCCGGATGGCGGGGAGATTCGGCGTGTCGGGCGTGACTCGTACGACATCCGAAGTCCGATACCCATGTTTCTCCATGAAGGGCGTGAGCCACTGATCGTGGGCTGCAAGCACTTGTGCGTCGGTCGCGTCGCTCGGAAGGCCGGCGTCTGTCGGCCATCGTTGGTAGAAGATTCCACGCTGGTCGAGAAACAGGCGGATTGCCTGCTCATCGGCGAGCAGCATATTTTTGTCAGGCATTCGCAGGGTAGCCATGGCTTCGTACCTCCCGCTCACATTGCAAGAGAAACTCGAATACTTCCAGATGACGCTTCGCTGTCGCGATATCCTTTCCCCATACGTAGAGCCCGTGTCCGGCCAAGAGAAATCCGTAGCAGGGTTTCGTAAGCGGGAGACGGGTCTTGATGTGAGCGGCCAATGCCGGTATGTCTTGTGAGTTTGGAAACACTGGCAGGATAACCTCACAATCGTGAGTGTCAACCCCGTCGAGGCCTTTGAGCAATTCCCATCCGGAGAACTTCAGGCCATCGCATTCTCCAACAGATCGGGACAGCAATGCTGCAGCGAACGAATGAGTATGCAACACGGCGCCGGCCCCCGTTGCATGGTAGAGCATGACATGCAGGAGTGTTTCTGCGGAAGGCTGTAATGTACAGCCGTTCACTGGCATACCAATCCGGTCGACGGCAAGAACCTGATCTGGTTCGAAGGTTTCTTTATCCACGCCTGAACTGGTGATGGCGCAAAAGGCCGGCGCCGCATGTTCAGGCAGTCGCACGCTGTAATTCGTGCTGGTTGCCGGAGCCCAGCCTTTGCGGTAGGCCCATTGCGCGATGTCAGCAAGCTGGTCGGCGAAGACCTTGAAATCCTGAGTGTCGTTCATGGATGTCTATTCTTTCCATCTGGCGTAGCCGTAACGGTCGCTGTATATGCCTATGGCAGAAGGGCAAAACATACTGGCTGATACGCCAGGTCGAGCCGCATTAGAACGCATCTTTGGCGCAGCGAAATCCTGTGCCGCTTGGGCGGCTGTCCATCGTGCCCCAGTCTCGATCACTCGCGCGAAGGCTGATAGCCGGTTTGAGCCAGGATCCGCCACGCATCGCTTTGATCGCTCCGCGAGGAGGTCCCTGGGGATCTGAGAGGGGGGCCTCTTTGTAGTAGGTCGGGTTATACCAATCCTGCACCCATTCCGCGACGTTGCCTGCCATATCGTGCAGGCCGTACGGGCTGACGCTCGCGGGAAAACTGCCGACCGGCAGGGTGAGCACTTCGCCTTTGAGCCCTTTTTCTTTTGCAATCTGTGCTCCGTCGCCCTTGATCCAAAAGGCATCCCAGTCCGTTCCGCTCTGAAAGTCGATAGTTCGCCCTGCCCAATAGCTGGCGCTGTTGGCTTTTCTGAAGTCCCACTCGTTTCCCCAGGGGTAGCGACGGCCATCGGTGCCGCGCGCGGCCTTTTCCCATTCCGCCTCGGTTGGCAGGCGTTTGCCAACCCAAGCGCAGTAGGCCACGGCATCGCCCCAACTGACATTGACCACGGGATGCGTGTCGATACCGGAGATCGGCGCATTGTTCTCCCACAATGTGGACGCGGGGGTCGAGTGTATCGGCGCACGGTGCCTGGTTGCCTGGACAAATCGCGCATAGGAATCGTTCGTGACCTCATAGCGGTCAATCCAGAATGGTGCGGTGTAGACGAGGCGTTGAGGTTGTTCGTCGGGAAGGCCATCGCTGCCGGCCGGATTTCCCATCAGGAATTCTCCGGCAGGAACCAGCGCCATGTCGCCCAGAGGAATGGCGCTCATGGCTAATGGCGGATGGTAAATGGTGAGGAGAAGAAGCAAGAGTGAGAGATAGATGAACAAAGCGCTATGTCGGTTTTTTCAAGCCACAGACTTTGGCGACGGCATCACGATAGGCCTGCCAGAGGGTTAGACATTTCTTGAGGCAGCTCAGTACCGCTCGCTGTTGGGTGGATGTCGTGGCGTAGTCCACCACCATGGCGTAGGCATCATGGCGGTGGCCTGCCTCGACCATTTGGTGAGCCCGAATCAGATCCATGGAATCGGGGGGCAGGCCGTGGTGTTTCACGAGTGGGTGGCGGTGGACGATCGCTTCGATGTCTTCGGCGGTCTTGGGTTTGGAGGGAGCGGAGATTTCCGCGCGATCTTTCAAACTGCCTTCCACGAAAACAGTAAGGGCCGCCGCTCCAATGACCCAGTCCCGGTTGTTCGAGACACGGTCCAGCCAGGCACGGTAGCGCCGACTGGCCGGTAAGAGGCGTACCCTATCAAAGTCGCTCGCCGGCAGCCCAAGGCCTGCCATCATGGTCAGGAACAATTCGGGGTGAGATTTTCCCAACGAGAGCCCACCGGTGTCTTCTTCGTAAATATTATCGGCGAGCATCCGGCGAACCGGAGCCGGGGGATTCTGTCCGTAAATGTGAGCGAGGAACACAGGAAAGTCACGGACGTATACGCTGTATTCCTGTTGGAAGTGGCGCGTGAGCTGATCGATGGTGACTGTTCCGTCGGCGAATGCCGGCCAGGCCCAGTGATGCTTACGATCCATTATCCGCAAGAGCTCTTCTTGGAATCGACTTTTCGTCAAGGATCGTGTCATGTCTGTTGCCTTCCTGGTGAGTGTCTCGATACAATTCGATTGCGTGGAGGTGCGTTCATGAAGCAGGTCACAGTTCAAAATCCGGAAGACATTCTAACAATGTTGGCCGAGGTATCGCTTCGAGGGACCGGCTTCGTGACCGACTGTCTCCTCGATTATGTGTTGGAAGAGGGCTTCACTGAGCCGATCTTTCTCAATGCCAGCGGGGAAGACCCGGATGCCTATTATAAAGGGCAATCTCCTGCCTGGGCGGTCTATCAAATCCGAGAATGGAAACGGGTATTGACCGTTTCGGGTGGTCCAGGCAAAGAGCGGCGCGTACAAATTACAGAAACTCCCTAGCCACCGGGTGAGTGTAAAATGGATGAAGAGAAAAAGCAACGAGACGAAGGGGTTCAATTATCCTTGGCCCGTTTGAGCTTGGAGTGTGTGGTATGCCGATGATCCGTCTCATTGAGCCGCAGAGTATGGGCGAGCTGGCAATGATCACAAGTTTGCTGGAAGGCAGCGGCATCGCCTACACCGTTCAGAACGAACATATGAGCAGTTTGTATCCCGGACTTCCCATTCTCAACTCGCGCGTCATGGTCGACGAGTGCGACCAGCTTCGTGCGGAAGTGCTGTTAAGCCGGCTGCGGTTGGCGGTGCGCGATGTTTCGTTGTAACCGTAGGTAAAGACTAGCAGGCTGCGGAGAAACAATTTTGCACACGAGAACCCTCTCGCAGGATGCTCAAAAAGGCCGTCCAGCAAGGCCGAAGCGAGTGAAGGGCCGAGGCGTACCCTCTAG
>JAABQN010000051.1 GCA_011391455.1 Nitrospiraceae bacterium | reverse complement strand
CTCGGTGCAAGCCATCTACGTGCCGGCAGACGACCTGACCGACCCGGCCCCGGCCACGGCCTTCGCCCACTTGGACGCGACCACCGTGCTGTCGCGGCAATTGGCTGAGTTGGGTATCTATCCAGCCGTCGACCCGCTCGACTCCACCTCGCGTATTCTCGACCCGCAAGTCATCGGAGAAGATCATTATAAGGTCGCGCGAGGGGTCCAATCTGTTTTGCAGCGGTACAAAGACCTCCAAGACATTATCGCCATTCTCGGAATGGACGAATTATCGGAGGACGACAAGATGGCCGTGGCCAGGGCGCGAAAGATTCAGCGCTTCCTATCACAGCCGTTCCACGTCGCCGAAGCCTTCACTGGCTCGCCCGGCAAGTATGTGAAGCTCAAAGACACGGTGCGAAGCTTCAAGGAAATCCTCGCCGGCAAGTACGACCACCTCCCGGAACAGGCGTTCTACATGGTCGGCCCGATCGAGGAAGTGATCGCGAAGGCGGAAAAGATGGGGGTCAAGGTATAAGCAGCGGGCGAATCGAGCGTCCTCTTTGCTCGCGCAACGCGCGGTCTCAGAAGACCCTCGTTGGACGCGCGCAGTAGAGGACGCATCGATCCCCCCGCTTTCTGAGTGGAAGTAAGGAAATAGAGATATGGCAGGAACGTTCTTATTAGAAGTGGTGACGCCGGAGAAATTGCTCTTGAGCCAGCAGGTGGATCAAGTCATCGCCCCTGGCTCAGAGGGTGAGTTCGGCGTGTTGCCGGGACACTGTCATTTCCTTACTACGTTACGCATTGGTGAACTGCACTATCGCGTGGGAGATCTGACCAGCCACATGGCGATCCTCTGGGGATTCGCAGAAGTCACGCCGACAAAAGTCACGATCATGGCCGAGATCGCCGAGAAGGCCGAAGACATCGACGTAGGCCGCGCCCAAGCTGCCGTTGAGAAGGCCGAGGAACGACTCAAGGCCGGTGGTCTGCCCTCAGAAGTCAAAGAAGCTGAAATTAGTCTCGAAAAAGCCCGCCTCCGCAAGAAGATCGCCGACCGCACCCACAAGAATTAAGGTTGGAACGACGCCCGTGCCGGTCCTTTGCTCCCGGAGCGTGCGCCCTCAGAAGGGCCTCGCTTGACGGCCGCAATAGGACCGACACGGGCGTCGTTCCAAGAAGAGGGTGCCATAGGAAACGGGAAAGAAACACGCGCGCAGTTGGAAATCCACCAGGCCCTCCCTGTTTGGCCCGTCTTGCTCGTCCCGCCTGTCTCGCATCACGGTCCCTGGCCATTCTCGTAAGAGTGTGAAAGGTCAGGTCAGGCAATGACCACAGGGTTTCTCTCCGATCGCTCAACTTGACAGACCGACTGGTTTTAAGGATAACAGGCTACATCTTTGAAGGGGGGAGGCTCATGAAGACCAGAAATTCTGATACCCAGCCTGTGGAGGAGCGAAACCTCTCGCCCGAGCCTGAATCCATGCAGAAGTATTCGGATGAGGTGAGGGGACGGATCGCGAAGAAAGCCTACGAACTCTATGAACAACGGGGGCGACAGAGGGAGCGCGACGTGGAAGATTGGCTGAAAGCCGAGGAACTCGTCCGCAAGGAAATGAATACCACCGGTGAATGAAAGAGCTCCCGTCTCCCTGGTCGAGCCATCTCGTTCACTGACCGACGTGCCCGCCATCGGCCATCCCTCCTGGTTAGAAGAAGATCGATTGCCAGAATGAAGAAATCCAATTCTTGAAGAAGGACAACCAGTCCTCTTCGACTGGCTCGGGCGGCTGATTGCCTGCCGACTGCGGCTTGGGATTCGCCGTGGGCTGATTTACTGATGCAGCAGTTGTCGTCACAGACGGCTTAGGGACAGATTCGTTCGGAACTAGAGTTTGTGCTGGAGGAACAAAGGCTGTTTGGGGTGGTGGAGGGACAGATGATATACTGAGTTCATCTCCCTCGCCAAGTTTCGACGTATGATTTTCCACGGCTGATTGCAGCCTGGCCTGCTCTTCGGTCGAACGTTTGACTTCGTACCGCAGGCTCTTCTGCTGGGTGGTCAGATGCTGGATCGTGAGAGTGAGTTTGCTCAACCGTATTTGTGACGCGGCACGCTCGGCCTTCATCGCTTTCCTGGCTTGCTTGAGCGCCGACGAGGCGACTTCCCTTTCACTTGCAATGCCAGTCTGAAGTTGCTGAAGGTCGCTGACTTGTTGGGTGAGCTCCTGCGTTTCGGTACTGACGCTACGGAGTTCAACTTTCGCCGCTTCGAGATCAGCGGCAGCCGTATCGTAGGTGCTCTGCGTTACACAGGCACCGGTAGTGAGTGTGGTGAGACACAACATCCCGATTGCCGCGGTTTGAATCTTTTTGCCTCGCCTCATGGTGTCGTCCTCATTGCGCTCGTTCAGAATGCTCTCCCTGGAAACGGCACGAATGGTAAATGTCCAGCTTCGATGATAATCAGTATAATTTTTGATGCGAACGTGCAAGCAAAACACCGATTTCTGCACGAATCCTGCATGAGATCAAAGGTCACAACTACCGCAAGGTGCAAGACATATTTCACATGCCGAAGTTGACCTGGTGAAGAGAATGAGGGTTCAGCATCCTATTAGCGCTGTAGAGGTCCTGTGAAAACTCGCAGTCCAACGAGATCTCACGCCTATTTCTCTAGCAGAATTTCGACCACCATAACGTCTATGATGTAATCTAGGTTACAGTCTTTATTAGGGCTGCGCTGGGCGAGTTGTGGCCACTAACGCAGGCATGGTTGACGGCGCCACCGAGGCTCCGTACGCCACCCTTAATGCCGAGTTGTCTTGACGCCCTGCGGGGGCGTACTCTACGCTGATTCCTTGAATGTCGGTTCCTCCTTGAGCTTGCGGGAGACGACCGAGCACAGCGCAGGCCATTGCCTAACTTCGTGGGGGTGATTGATGACCTATTGTGTCGGCGTGATCACGGATTCCGGCCTGGTCCTCGCGTCGGATTCACGAACCAATGCAGGCGTGGATCAGGTCGGCAACTTTCGCAAAATGACGGTGTTCGAGCGTCCCGGTGATCGAGTGATCGTGATGCTCAGTTCTGGCAACCTCGCCGTGACTCAGGGGGTGGTGGCCCTGTTGGAACAGCGCGCGCAGATGCACCAGGAGAATATCTGGAATAGCTCCTCCATGTATGATATCGCCTGCCTCATCGGAGAGACGTTGCGCGAAGTGCAGAAACGGGACGGGCCCTATCTCATGCAACACAATATCGAGGCCAGCGCGACCTTCATCGTGGGTGGACAGATCCATGGTGAACGGCATCGGCTCTTCAATATGTACACGGAGGGCAATTTCATTGAAGCGACGCCGGACACGGCCTATTGCCAGAACGGAGAGATCAAGTACGGGAAACCTATCATCGACCGAGTGATCACCTACTCGAGCGGCCTGATGGAGGCGGCGAAATGCGTCCTGATCTCGTTCGACTCAACCATGCGCAGCAATATTTCCGTCGGTCCACCGATTGACTTGCTGTGTTATGAACGGGACAGCCTGAAAGTCGGACTCCAACGGCGCCTGGGCGAACAAGACTCCTATTTTGTCGAAGTGCGGCAGCAGTGGGAGACGGGGTTAAAGCAGCTGTTCACCAACCTGTCTGACCCACATTGGGGGGATTGATCGTATGAGCATTCGGGTCGCACTGAGCCACAAGACCCATTATCGTTTTGATCGGCGGGTGAGCCTCTCCCCCCATGAAGTTCGGCTGCGCCCCGCCCCTCATTGCAGGACCCGCATTGAGAGCTATTCACTGAGTGTTCGCCCCACCAATCATTTCATCAACTGGCAGCAAGACCCTTACGGAAATTACGTGGCACGCCTCGTCTTTCCGGAGCCGGCCACTGAACTCGATGTGGTGGTGGATGTGGTGGCCGATATGACGGTAATCAACCCGTTCGATTTCTTTGTCGAGCCGTCGGCCGAGCGATTTCCGTTTACCTACGCCCCGCAGTTGACGAAGGAGTTGATGCCGTTCCTCGAAGTCGAACCCTGCAGGCCGTTGCTTGGAGCCTGGCTGGAACGGTTTAAGAATGCCGACCGCGGGGAGTCGAATTTCATTAATGACGTTCTCGTTCGCCTCAATCAACGGCTTCAAAAAGATATCGACTATATTGTCCGGCTAGAACCGGGTGTTCAAACCTGTGAGCAGACGCTGCAATCTCGGAGGGGTTCGTGTCGTGATAGTGGTTGGCTGTTGGTGCAAATCCTCAGGCACTTGGGCCTCGCCGCGCGCTTTGTATCGGGGTATTTGATTCAACTGGTTGCGGATGTGACACCGCTCGAGGGGCCCGCCGGTCCCAAGCAGGATTTCACCGACCTCCATGCCTGGGCAGAGGTCTATATTCCTGGTGCCGGATGGATTGGGCTCGATCCGACGTCAGGCTTACTCGCAGGAGAAGGACACATCCCCTTGGCCTGCACGGCCTCCCCGTCCAGTGCCGCGCCGGTGATCGGCTGTACCGATGTGTGCGAATCCGAGCTGGACTTCAGCATGTCGGTCACGCGGATTCACGAAGATCCGCGTGTCACAAAGCCCTATACCGACGAACAATGGCGGGCTATCGAGACGCTGGGCCGGCAGGTCGATGCCGATTTGCATGCCAGCGACGTGCGCCTCACGATGGGAGGAGAACCGACGTTTGTCTCGATCGACGATATGGAGGGTGCCGAGTGGAATACCGATGCGCTCGGCCCCACCAAGCGCAAGCTCGCCGGTGATGTCCTCAAGCGCCTTAAGAATCGCTTTGCGCCAGGCAGCCTGCTGCACTATGGCCAGGGCAAATGGTATCCAGGAGAACCCTTACCCCGTTGGGCGCTGGGGTGCTATTGGCGGCTGGATGGTGAACCAGTTTGGCTTGATCCAGCATTGGTTGCCGATGAATCAGTCTCCTATGGCTATTCGGCCGATCACGCGCAGAAGTTTGCAACCAAGTTGGCCGAACGACTCAATCTGAATCCTGCCTTTGCCATCCCTGCCTACGAAGATGTCTGGCATTTGCTGATGGAGGAACAGAGGCTGCCGGTCAATGTGGACCCGCTCGAAAAGGACCTCAAGGATCCGGAGCAGCGTCATACCTTGGCTCGATTGCTGGATCGTGGGCTGGGAGAAGTGGCCGGCTATGTGTTGCCTCTGAGAGCAGTGATGCCGCCGGCGCTCCGCCACCCGGGTCCACGCAAAGCCCAATGGATTTCCGGTCCCTGGCCGCTGAAGCGTGGGCGTCTCTACCTCCTGCCAGGAGATTCGCCGATGGGCTATCGGCTGCCCTTGACCTCGCTCCCCTGGGCAGCTCCGGAAGATGTAGAGATCGAACTAGAACGAGACCCTCTGGAGGCGCGCGGACCCATGAGACCGGCAGGATCTCCACCGCGTGCATCAGGAGCACCAGATCAGCGGCAACTCTCGATCGCAACATCTTGGACGGTCGGTAAATCGGCTCGCGATGTGGTTCGGACAGCATTATGCGTGGAAGTCCGGCAGGGACGGCTGCATGTCTTCATGCCGCCACAGTCCTATCTGGAAGATTACCTCGATCTGGTCAGCGCGGTTGAGCAGACAGCCGCTGAACTGCAGAGTCCTCTGTGGGTGGACGGCTATCCGCCTGCCCATGATCCCCGATTGCAGTCGTTCAAAGTCACTCCAGATCCAGGCGTCATCGAAGTCAACATTCACCCGGCCAAGACCTGGGACGAACTGGTCAGTAACACACACATCCTCTATGAGGAGGCGCGCCAATCACGGTTGGGTACGGAAAAGTTCATGCTCGATGGGCGCCATACCGGCACAGGCGGCGGGAACCATGTCACATTAGGCGGCCATACGCCGGCAGACAGTCCGATGTTGCGCCGTCCGGATCTGCTCAGGAGCCTCACCACCTATTGGCTGAATCATCCTGGATTGTCCTACCTGTTCTCCGGCATGTTTGTGGGGCCCACCAGTCAAGCGCCCAGAGTAGATGAGGCCCGCCATGATCACCTATATGAACTCGAGATCGCGTTTCAGCAGATGGCAGCCAAGCAGATCGACGGGCAAGAAACCCTGACGCCGTGGCTGGTGGACCGCCTCTTTCGGCATCTGTTCGTGGATCTGACCGGCAATACACACCGAGCGGAATTTTCCATCGACAAGCTCTATTCGCCGGATTCCGCGATGGGACGCCTGGGTTTGGTGGAGTTCAGGGCCTTCGAAATGCCGCCTCATCCCCGGATGAGCCTGTTACAGATGTTGTTGCTACGCGCCCTCGTCGCGAAATTCTGGAACCAGCCCTATCACGCTCAGGTGGTGCGCTGGGGAACCGAATTGCATGACCGATTTATGCTGCCCCATTTCGTCGCGCAAGATATGAAGGATGTGATGTGGGACTTACAGACCGGTGGATATCCGTTTCGTGGTGAATGGTTTGCGCCGTTTCTTGAATTCCGCTTTCCCCGGTACGGCAGCGTAGTTTCTGAAGGCATTGAGCTTGAGCTGCGCCAGGCCATTGAACCCTGGCACGTGTTAGGGGAAGAAGCGGTCGCGGGCGCTACCGCGCGGTACGTGGATTCTTCAGTGGAACGCATTCAAGTCAAGGTCAACGGCTTGACTGATACACGCCACGTCGTGACGTGCAATGGTCGTCCGGTCCCGCTCCATCCGACCGGAACGCGCGGCGAGTTCGTGGCAGGAGTCCGCTACCGGGCCTGGCAACCGCCATCAGGGTTGCATCCGACTATCCCGGTGCAGTCCCCGCTGGTATTTGATCTCGTCGATACCTGGACCGGCCGCGCAATTAGCGGGTGCACGTACCACGTGGTGCATCCTGGAGGACGAAGCGCTCCCTCGTTTCCGGTCAACGCGAACGCAGCCGAAGCTCGTCGCATGGCGCGTTTCTGGGATTGCGGTCATACACCGGGACCCATGACGGTCCGACCTGAAGAGCGGAATCGGGACTTTCCCTTTACCCTCGATTTGCGCCGCCGGCCCGAATCCAGATAAGCCGTACGACAGAGACCACGGCTCACTGAATTTTCTCCTCCGCCATCACCCCATCGACCGGGCGCAGCGCAAAGAACGTTTCGTAGATGGCGTCGTCAATCCGATTAAGCTTGAATTGAAAGCCATCGAAAAACTCATGCAACCCGCCCGATAAGATCTCCGTCATATCGATGTAGTCCATTTCCGACCGTAACCGCCCCAACCGCTTTTCTGCGAGATTGTTATGCCGGTCGCTTTCCGATCCGGCAATCGCATGGAGCGAATCCTCAGCCTTAATGAGGCAATAGCGGATGGCTCGTGGGAAGTTCGGATTAAGAATCAGAAATTCGACCACTGGGTTGGGTGCGATACGGCCATGCTGTTTACAATACATCTCGAGAGCGCTAGCGGATTTTAACAAGGCGGACCACTGGATAATGTCGAACGGCGTGCCGACCTCGGCCACGGTCGGGAGCAGCATGAAATATTTCACATCGAGGATGCGGGACGTCTTGTCCGCTCGCTCCAGCAGGCGGCCGAGCCTGGCAAAGTGCCAGCCTTCTCCGTGCGACATAGTGGCATCGGTAATTCCAAGGAAGAGATGACTGGCAGCTTTGACATCTGACAGAAACGCATGGAGATTGTGGCTGGATAACCCTTTAGACACGGCATCCCTCACCATCAAATGGAAACGGTTAATCTGCTCCCACATGTCGGTAGAAATAATTTCCCTGACCGATCGGGCGTTCTCCCGCGCGGCCACGAGGCAGGACAAGATCGAATTGGGATTGGCGGCATCGGCCGAAAGAAATCGGATCACGGCCTCCTTGGTGGCTTTGCCATATCGGTTCGCAAACACCTCGTGGTCGCCCGAGGTGGCGACTAGCGGTTCCCATTGTTCTGCGGTCCCTCGGGGCAGATCAAGGGTGAGATTCAGATTAACCTCGATGAATCGGGCGTAGTTCTCCGCCCGTTCGATATAACGGTTCAGCCAATAGATCGAACTCGCCACTCGGCTCAGCATTGTTGACCACACCCCGCGCACTCGGCGCGCGCTCGTCTGCTGCCGGGCTGCGACTCGGTGACAAACGAGGGGGTCACGATAAGACCCACGTATCTTTGTTCCCCCCGCCTTGAGACGAATTCACCACGAGAGACCCTTTCCGTAATGCCACGCGTGTCATGCCTCCCGGCAGCACATAGATATCCTGGCCATACAATACGTACGGACGCAGGTCGACATGACGCCCTTCCAAATGATCTTCTACGAGGGTGGGCACTCGCGACAGTGCTAGGGTGGGTTGAGCGATGTAGTTGCGTGGGTCGGCCAGAATACGATGGGCACAGTCCTCACGCTCTTGCTTCGACGCGTGAGGGCCGATCATCATTCCATACCCACCGGCTTCATTGGTAGCTTTCACCACCAGTTGCTCCAAGTGTTCCAGCACATACGCCCGGTCCCCTTCATCAGAACAGACATAGGTAGGCACGTTCCGGAGTATGGGCTCCTCGGCCAAGTAATATTTGATGATCTTGGGGACGTACGCGTAGATCGCTTTGTCGTCTGATACGCCGGTGCCGGGCGCATTGACGAGCGCCACTCTCCCTTTCTTGTACGACTCCATGAGACCAGGCACTCCCAGCACAGAGTCGCGCCTAAAGGTGAGCGGGTCCAAGTAGTCGTCATTGACTCGCCGGTAGATGACGTCCACGCGCTGCAATCCCTTCGTAGTCCGCATGTGTACGGACCCATCCACCACCACCAGATCGTTGGCTTCGACCAATTCCACCCCCATTTTTTGCGCGAGCAGGGAGTGTTCGTAATAGGCGGAATTGTAGATTCCGGGGGTCAGGATCACAACGGTAGGATCTGGAAGGTCAGAGAGATACCTGAGCGTGTCCAGGAGTTGGCTTGGATAGCCATCGACCGGCCGCACGCGATACGCATCGAACAGTTCAGGAAACGTCCGCTTCATGACCTGCCGTGCCTCTAGCACATAGGCGACGCCGGACGGGCAGCGCATGTTGTCCTCGAGGACGTAGTAGTGGCCATCGCTGATTCGGACCAGGTCGATCCCGGCGATGTGACACCAGATGCCTCGCGGTGGATTGAGACCCATGCAGGCTTGCAAAAAGCCCTTGCCTGAATAGACCAGTTCGGTGGGCACCACTCCGTCTTTGAGGATCTTCTGATTGTGGTAAACATCATCGATGAAGAGATTCAGTGCGCGCATGCGCTGACGAAGCCCTGACTCGATGAGCCCCCAATCCGTCGCTTCGACAATCCTAGGCACAATGTCGAAGGGAAAGATTTGTTCATGCCCGTCGTTGCTGCCATAGACGCCGAACGTCATTCCCATGTTAAGAATGACGCGCTCTGCCGCCTGCTGGCGTTTCCTGAGTTCCCCTTCCGGCAGTGAGGCAAACTTTCTCAGCAAGAGGGCGCTACCGGGCCGAGGCTGGCCGGTCTTCTCATACAGCTCGTCGTAGAACTCTCCAGGATCGTACTGTGAGAATTTCATGTCAGGCTTTCAGAGGTCTTGTTCACTTCTTCCGGCTGCTCCGTGTGGGATCGGTGTATGACCTCGGCTACGATGCGCGGACCAGCCTACTCTTGTTTCAGCGGGATCTCAATCACCAGACCTCTCATGACGTCGCACAATATGAAGTAATTATATTGTGCGGATTGAACGGCCACAGACCGATCAACCGGTAGCAGATCTTCGTTCCAGTCCTTGAAGCCAGGTCACTCGCTAGCGCAAGGAGCCTGTCCGATACTGCCTTAGGGTGACAATCCCTTGCATGTGTTTTTTGGGTCGGGGTTGGATAGGCAGCGCTTGTCAGCTTCTTCCGAATCGACTGGAAAGGCAGTCGGATCGGTAGGCCGTGTATGACCAGCCTGGCTTCCCGATTGCAATTGAACCTTGCGCTACAGTAGCGTGGGTTGGACGTACTGGTGAGGGCAAATTTTCTATGGTGACTGAGTTTGTCGTGACGGCTGGTGAGCAGCCCAAGCGGTTGGATGTTTTCCTGGTCAATCGTGAACCCAAGTTATCGCGGTCGGCTCTGCAACGGTTGATTGGGCAGGGGCGCGTGCGGATCAACGGTCAGGTCGTCAAGCCTAGTCAAAAGATCAAGCCAGGCGATACGATCGCCTTCGATATTCCGAAAGCCGAGCCGCTTGAACTCAAGGGCGAGTCGATTCCACTTGAGATTCTCTACGAAGACGACGTGTTGCTGCTGCTCAATAAACCGGCAGGTCTGGTGGTCCATCCCGCGCCTGGTCATTGGACCGGAACACTGGTCAACGCCCTCCTCCATCATTTTCAGACTTCCGGCGGGACGGTGTCGACGATTGGCGGGAAAGAAAGGCCTGGACTGGTCCATCGTCTAGACAAGGATACCTCAGGCGTGATGGTGATTGCGAAGACAGACGAAGCCCATTGTGCTCTTTCGGCTCAATTCAAATACCACACGATCACACGGGTGTACGAGGCGCTGATCTCAGGCGTGCCTAAAAAAGGACATGGATTGATCGAGCTGGCGATTGGCCGTGACAAGAAGGAACGGAAAAAGTTCTCAGCCCACACGGCGCGCCCAAAGGAATCCGTGACAGAATACAAGGTTGACCATCGCTTCGGCAAACTGGCCTCCCATGTGCTGTTGTACCCACGTACAGGCAGGACACATCAGCTCCGTGTCCATCTGACATCCCTGGGCCATCCGATTCTGGGAGATCAGACCTACGGCGGGAAGAAGGTTTGCATGGTAGAGGATGTCGAGATCCCTCGCGTGATGTTGCATGCGAGGACCCTCGGCTTCCGTCACCCCTCCACCGGTGAGTTTCAGGAATATACAAAGCCGTTTCCATCCGATATTGAGCTGGTGGTTCAGGCCCTTGATAGTCTCACACCTCCTCACGGCGGCAGAAAGTCTTGACAGGTTCCTCAGCTTGGCTCATTCAAGGCCGCCTCGAAGGATACGATCATGCAGACTGCAGATGTGCTGGACGTGATAGGGGGATTGATTGCTCAGCTGAAGATCTATGCGTCAAAATTGCCGCCGATCGTTCATCTGTCTGCGGTGCCGACCGGCGTGAAGCCCAAGTTTGAGGCGATCGAAGAGTATGAAGAGATCGTCTCCCGATTCAGGAGACAGAGCGCCGGGACTTCCTATAGAGGCCTGAATGAATTATTTGTGGAATCGCTAGAAGCCTTCGAAGTCGGCCGATTACTCGGCTCGGTTCATCCGCTCCTCTCGGTGCTCGACCATCTGGAACGGATGCAGCGGGATAAGGAAATGGAAGTTGGACGGACCGACCAGG
>JAABQN010000050.1 GCA_011391455.1 Nitrospiraceae bacterium | reverse complement strand
TTTGACCAAGGAAGCCGACATTCTTGAACAAGCGATTGAAGAGCGTATCATCGTGACCGCGTTGTCTGCAGGATTCATGGTGTGGCTCCTCCGCCGTGGATCCTCTCTGACCAGTTCTTTTACCGCGATGTTGGGGCGCCGTAAGGATGATGAACAGGGGAACGGGTAGCTCCGTGCCTGGATCGGGTATTGGGCAAGTCGGCCAAGTAGTCAAAGAGGGATAGATGATATGGGGCGTATCCTGAACTGCCCACGGTGTCGGAAGGACGGCCTCTTACGGACTCACCCGCAATCGCCACGCGAGCATCTTGCCTCTTTCCTCTTCGTGTCGCCATTCTGCTGTCCATCGTGCCATCACCGCTTTCTGGCGTCCCATCTTTGGCTAGACCACTCCACGCATCCGATCGATCGCCGCGAGCATCTCCGGATTCCCGTGCGACTTTTTCTCTCATTCTCGGGGGGCAAGATTCGCGGTGAGGGAACCGTGCTCGATCTCTCGATGGGCGGTTGTATCATCAAAAGTGAAACGCAGGTCCATACGAATGATATCTTCTATCTGCGATTATCCCTTGACGACACCGAGTCTCCTCTTGAAGTAGCCGGGATGGTCCATTCTGTCAACGCTCGCGGCATCGCCTTCAAGTTCCTTAGGGCTGCGCAAGAGAACAAGCGCCTGCTTGCTTTTGTCCAAGCCCAGACGCTGGATCAACCGGTCAAATCCTCGGGCAAAGTCGCTGTTGCCGCCTGAACAGGCCGGCGAATCCCATCCCCCGTCATGCCATCATCTACAGAATAGGACCTTTTCCGTTTCCTGTTAGATCGGAGTTTCCCAGGCAGAATGAAGCGGATGGGTATTGATCAGTTCCTCATGTGCAGCAAGGTCATAGGGTTCAATGGTGAGATCCTTCTCGTCAAGCGGCTCTGGACAGGCAGGGGAGCAGAGGTAGGTGCGATAGGATTCAGCTTTCTCCTTCGTGGCAAACCGGCACAATCCATATTCCGGCATCCCGGATGAGGGATACCAAAATGCCAGCTCGATCGCGCTCCCCTGGTAGATGCCGAGGGTGCGGTGCCGGACTTGGAATCCACCCGGTAAATTTGAGGAGCGTTCAAGAGACACGAGCACGGTCTCCACACAGAGGGAGTGATCGGGGCAGATCGTAGCATGGACGATATCCAGCGCGAAAGCCAATGCCCAGCCCCCCGTCGCATTGGTTCAGGCTTCCTTGGTGTCGCGCAATAGACTGCTTGGCGGTGTTCCGTTAGAATCCAGCTCCATGTCTGATCCCATCATTCCGACCAGTTCTCCACCAACACCGCAGGATGAGACTCGCTCGGTGGTCAAAGCAGCCGGAGTGATCGGCGCGGCCACCTTCTCCAGCCGCATCCTCGGATTCGTCCGCGATATAGTGCTGGCGAATCTGTTTGGGGCAACACCTGCGGCAGATGCCTTCTTCGTGGCCTACCGTGTCCCCAACTTGCTTCGTGAATTGTTTGCGGAAGGGTCAATGTCTTCCGCCTTCATTCCGGTCTTTACGGAATATCAGACGCAAAAGTCAAAACAGGACGCCTGGGAACTGGCAAGCGCTGTTTTTACAACGCTGCTTACGATCGTGACCGGGATCACAATTTTGGGCGTTATCCTGGCGTCCGGAATCGTCTGGCTCCTGGCGCCGGGGTTTCATGACGATCCGGCGAAGCTGGGCATGACTACGCTGATCACGCGGATCATGTTCCCCTACCTGATCTTTATCAGCCTAGCGGCGTTGGCAATGGGCATCTTGAATTCCATGCGCGCCTTCGCGGCGCCGGCGTTCTCGCCGGTGTTCTTCAACATTTTTATTATCGGCTGCGCATATTTTTTATCGCCGATGATGGCGGAGCCCATCCATGGTGTGGCTATTGGGGTGGTGGCGGGAGGCGCGGCACAATTCGCTATGCAGTTGCCCGGACTGCGTCGGCGCGGCATGTTGTTCGGGTTTCGATTCACGCCTGGTCATCCAGGCGTGCGGCGGATCGGCGCGCTGATGGTACCCTCGCTCCTTGGTCTCTCCGTGACGCAGATCAACATTACCGTAAGCACGATTCTCGCCTCCTTCTTTGCCGGTGGGCCGACCTATCTTTTTTACGGCATGCGGTTGATTCAGTTTCCGCTTGGGATTTTTGGCGTGGCGCTGGCCACAGCCATTTTGCCGACGCTCTCGGCCCAGGCCGCACGCGGAGATTTGGATGAATTGCGGAAGACGTTGGGATTCGGCCTTCGTATGATCCTCTTTATCATCCTGCCGGCGATGCTGGGCTTGATGCTCTTGCGTCAGCCGATCATTCATTTGTTCTTCGAGCACGGAACCTTTACGGCGCACGATACCGCTGAGACCGCACTGGCGGTGCTCTGCTATTCCGTTGGCCTCTGGGCTTTTGGAGGCGTCCGTATCATCGTCTCTGCTTTTTACTCGCTGCAAGATACGCGCACGCCTGCCATCACTGCGGCCATCGCCGTCGCGGCCAATCTCGTCTTCTCGCTCCTGCTGATGTCCTCTCTGGGGGCGGCCGGCCTGGCCCTGGCCACAGCCCTGGCGGCGATGGTCAATGGAGGTATCTTAATCGCGGTGCTTCACCGTCGATTAGGCGGCGTGGATTGGGGTTCTGTGGGGCGTTCGTCGTTGCGTGTGCTGTTCGCATCTGTGCCGTTGATTGTGGTCTGCGCCTGGGTGGCGTATCACCAGATTTGGACCCATCCAGGCGAATGGATCGAAAAATCGGTCATGCTTTTCGTAGCCATCGGATTGAGCGCGGGCGGTTATCTGGGTGTCCATGCTCTGCTGCGGTCAGAAGAACTTGGGCTGGTTTGGGGCATGGTTAGACGAAAACTCAAACGAGGAATGGCTTAGTCGATGGGCAAAAGATCACCTTCAAGCTCACCTCTCACCCCTTACCCCTCACGTCTGAAGGCCTGTGTCTTCCGGACGCCCTGGGGCTGGATGGGCCTGTCAGAAACGGCGGAAGGGATCGACGCGGTGGTGTTACCAAAGACTTCGCGGCAGGCTGTGCTGTCCGCGTTGCAAGCGGCCTCAGCTGAACTCCTAGAGGGCAGAACTTCCTCACGACTGAAAGAGGCGCAGGCGCAATTGATCGGCTATCTGGCCGGAACACGCCGGTCCTTCGATTTGCCGCTGGACCTCTCGCGAGGGACAAGTTTTCAGCAGAAGGTCTGGCGAACCCTTCGAGATATCTCCTATGGCCGTCTTCGATCCTATCAATGGGTGGCACTTCGCGTAGGGGGTAGGCAGTATGCCCGCGCCGTCGGTAATGCGGTGGGGGCGAATCCGGTGCCGATCGTAATTCCTTGCCATCGCATTGTGGCGCAGGATGCGTCGCTCGGCGGATTCTCCGGCGGCTTGCCTACAAAACGAAAACTGCTCACGCTAGAAGGAACCCTGGATGGGCTTCGACTGGAAGGGCCATAACCCATGAAGGCCGTAATTCAGCGGGTGACGAGTGCGTCGGTTCGCGTTGAGGGCAAGACTGTAGGGAAAATAGAGCATGGTCTCCTGGTTTTGCTGGGAGTGGCGAAAGGCGATGAAGAATCGGATGGCCGGTTTCTTGTCGAGAAGATTCGCACGCTTCGGATCTTTTCCGATGAACAGGGGAAAATGAATCGCTCGTTAGTAGACAACGGCGGATCGGTCTTGCTGGTGTCTCAGTTCACGCTCCTCGGACGGACGGCGAATGGCCGCCACCCAAGCTTTGACGATGCGGCGCCCTCGGATGAGGCAAAGCAATTATACGAGCAGGTTGCGGCAGGGCTGCGAGACCAGGGCACTCATGTGGAGACCGGGGTCTTTGCCGCGCACATGCTGGTCGAGTTGCTGAACGATGGACCGGTGACTTTTGTGCTCGATAGTTGTGAAGTGTGAAACGTGAAACGAAGGACTGCCCAGTGCTCTTGCTCCAAAACATTTCACGTCTCACGGACTGCCGGTGAGAACAGCCTACAGGTTTTGCAGGTTCCGACCTGCGCTCAAGTCTGACTCATGAATACCGAAAGAGGGACTGGTGGAGCCGATTTCGGCACTTCGACCATCATCTGCTATACTGAGTTCATACGTGTTTGAATGTGAGAGAGGTGGATATGGGAACGCAAGTTCCGCCACGGCATCCGCTCCGTCAGCTGTTTGGTGCCTTGACCGAGAAGAGTTTTACGGAACATCTCGGGTGGCCAGACCCCAACGTCACCAGTTACGTGACCAACCTGCTCGTCGACTTTACCCACAGCGACCAACTGTATAAAATCAGAAATCAGCAAGACCAACCGGTCGATACGGTGGTGGATCTCTTGTTTGAGTCGGAAGTATTGCTCGAAGCGCAGTCGATGGATCGTGAACGGGACGTGCATCGGCATATCGGCGATTTTACGCTCTTCATGGCGGGGCTATTTCCGGAATATCTGCGCCGCCTCAAAACGGCCGGGTTGATCTACCACAAAGATTTCCTCGTGGATTATATGAAGACAGGAAAGCGTTCCTACGGGATTGTTGCACGAATGGCCGACAGTCCGTCACCAGAGGAACCTCCGCTGTTCAGAAAACTCTCCGACAACTTCGAGCTCTGCGTTACCGGCCTGGGGTTCGTGCGATCCGATCTGGATCGCATGAAAGACTCGACGTACCGGCAGGCTCGGAAGCTTCTCCTCAATTGACCAGCTCCCGTCCTCTCATTCTTGCCCACGGAGGCGCCGGTTCCCGACGTGTGACGTCGGCGCAGGCCACGTGCCTGGCCGATGCGCTCGAGGCCGGCTATGGTATTCTTGCGCGGGGAGATCCCGCGCAGAGTGCCGTTAAATGTACGATCGGTCTCCTGGAGCAATCGGGACTGTTCAAACTCGATCGGCATCGTTACACCGGTGTACCTCACCGCCTCGCTTACGACCAGATTCTCACGAAACAAAAATGCTCAACAACAAAACGCCATGGAACCGTCGGCGCTGTCGCCTTGGATCGGTTCGGGACGGTGGCGGCTGGGGCCTCGACAGGAGGTATCGAGTCAATGTTGCCGGGGCGGGTCGGCGACTCGCCCCTCATCGGTTGTGGAGTCTACGCGGATAATCAGAGTGGTGCCGTGTCGATGACGGGCATCGGCGAAGGCATTATCCGCCTTGTAATTGCCAAGAGCATCTGCGATCGTCTAGGCATGGGCAAGAGCCCGGCGGTTGCCGCACGACAGGTGTTGCGTATGCTCGAGCCCCGAATCAACGGGTCGGCTGGGGCCTTAGTCCTCTCGCCGGACGGCCGATTTGCCATCAAGCATGTGACTCCCCATATGGCTGCCGGTTGGTGGAATGGGACTGGCTCGCCGACTGTTCGAGGGGAATTTCCATGAAGAACGTACTCTTTCACCTGGCTTTTCCTACGCACGATGTGGCAGCGGCGAAGCGCTTCTATGTCGAGGGGCTCGGCTGTGTTCTGGGCCGGGAGTCGAGCCATGCCGTCACGTTCGGACTCGCGGGGCATCAACTCGTGGCGCATTTGACGCCAGGTCTGCCGCCTTCACAGCCAGGGATCTATCCGCGCCATTTCGGGTTGGTCCTGCCTTCTCAAGAGGCGTGGCAAGCCTTGGTCGATCAGGCTAAAGCCAAAGGGCTGACGTTTTATCAGCAGCCACGCGTGCGGTTCCCCGGAACCCGCATCGAGCACCACACATTTTTCCTCGAAGACCCTTCCCATAACCTCCTCGAATTCAAACATTATACGCATGAATCGGCCATCTTTGGCGAGCGAGACTATCGTGAGGTCGGCGACTCGTTGTAGCTGTCCGCCTGCTCCTGGCCTGGGGGCTCTGCTGAAGGTTGGTCTGGCTCTGGGTCTGACTCTCGTTCTGAGTCTGGCTCCGGCTTTGGCTCTGGTTCTAGCTGGGGAAGTTGGGGAGATCCCCGAGTAATCCATTTGAGGATTCGGTCGTGGCGACGAGACAGGAAGGTGGTTTTTCGAATCGGGTCGTATCGCCGCGGCGCAGGTAAGATGGCTGCTAGCCAGGCTGCCTCGTTGGCCGTCAGGTCTCGCGAGGGTTTCTTGAAGTGGTGACGAGCCGCTGCCTCAGCCCCATAGATGCCCTGCCCCCATTCAACGACATTCAGATACAGCTCGAGGATACGTTCCTTTGTGAGATGCTGCTCGAGAGAACGGGCAATCAGCGCTTCCCGCGCCTTTCGAAGCAAGGAACGCTCAGATGACAGGTACAGGTTTTTGGCCAGCTGCTGTGTAATGGTGCTCCCCCCACGTTTGAGTTTTCCCGCTTCGAGGTTATAGAGAGCCGCGTCTTTGATCCCTTCCCAATCGAACCCTTCATGGGTGAAGAACGAGGCATCTTCCCCCGCCACGACTGCCTGGCGGAGGTGGGGCGAGATATGTGAGAGCGACATCCACACCCATTGGCGTTCGATCTTGTGCCCTTGCGCCTGAGCCCGCCGCGCTTCCATCAAGGCTGTCGTGGTTGGGTTGGTCGCGCGTAAGACCGAGACGTCGGGCATGATGAGCAACCAGATGAAGAGGATCGTTCCGACCGGAAGGCAGAGGCCGATGATCAGGAAGGCCTTCATGCGGCGGGATTGTGCGGTTGACTTCGGCATAGTTCGATGCGTATGAAAGGGACGAGGTGTGAGGCTAGGAGGTTGATAAAAGCCATGCAGGTGCCTCTCGCCCCGCGCCTTTTGCCTATGGGGTAACCATTGAAAATCCTGAATGCAGAGTTTATCAGAAGTTGTGCGGGACCAGAGCAGTTTCTACAAAGTGAACTTCCTGAAGTCGCCTTCATTGGACGGTCGAACGTCGGAAAGTCGTCTCTCATCAACTCCCTCTTGCAGCGCAAGGGGCTGGCGAAGGTGAGCCGGACGCCGGGTAAGACCCGCTTGGTCAACCTCTTTCGGATCACCAGCGACGATCCCGGGTTGGCGCGATTTGTGGTCGTGGATTTGCCAGGATACGGATACGCGAAGGTGTCGAAGGCGCTGCGGGCTCAGTGGGCGCCGTTGATCGAGCAGTATCTCGACGGCAGTGAACAGCTGCGCGCGGTGGTGGTATTGGTGGAAAGCCGGGTACTGAGTGAACAGGATAGGGAGACGATCGCCTGGCTTCTGTCCGCCGGGCGGCCTCCCATTGTGGTCGCGACGAAAGTGGACAAGTTAAAAATGAGCGAACGTGTCGGTGCGCTTCGTCGGCTGCGGGATGGGCTGGGATTGGTCGATGGCGGCGAACTTATTGCTTACTCGTCGGTGACGGGCGAGGGGCGGGAGCGGTTGTGGGCGGTTCTGAAAGAGCGGATTCGAACTTGATCTCGATGTAGGCCTTGTTCTTGAGGTTGGCCAGCCAGGATTGGAAGGCATCTTCGCTTTTCTGCTGAAAGACGAGTCCCTCAATTTCATTGCGGACCTGCTCGTATGGGCGGAACTGTTTGGGCTTCTTGTCCTCCAGGCGCACGATGTGAAACCCATCCGGGGTCTCGATCATGTCCGAGGTGCCGCCAGGCACCATGGTGGCGATGGTGCGCTCGATTTCCGGCAAGAGCTCTCCCTGCCGCACTAAGCCCAGGTGCCCTCCGTGTGAAGCATTGGGGCCGTCGGAAAAGCGCAGCGCCAGGTCCTCAAAGGAGTCCCCCTGCTTGAGCCGCGTCATCACCTCACGAACTTTTTCCTTTGTGTCGGCCGTATCGTCCGATGAGCGGGGCTTGATGAGAATCTGGCTGAGCGTGTATTCTTCCGAAAGCGCAAATCGATCGCGGTGTTCCTGGAAATACCGTTTCAGGTCGGAGTCTCCGGCGATTACCGCGCTTCGCACGTCGCGGTCGACGATCCTGAACAGTATCATCTGTTCCCGGGCGCTTTTCATGTCCGCGGGGTTCGCCTCGTCGATCGTTCTCCCCTGTTGCTTCATCTGCTGAATGGCTTGCCGGACTTCCTGATCCGTCACCACGATGTTTCGCACCTTGGCTTCCTGGAGTTGCAACTTGCGCTCGATCATCGCGGTCAGCGCCATGTACTCCGCTGTCTTGAGCCGGCGCGCCAGGGCGTCCCCGCGATACTCTTTCTGAATCCGCTCCCGTTCCGGGGCGAGCTCCCGTTTCATTTCGGACAGCATGATGAGGTCGGAGTTGACGATCGCGACGATTCCGTCTTCTCTCTGCGCGGCAGAAAGAAGGGACGCTTGCGCGATCAGCCCGAACGCAAACAGGATCGTGTATCTCAGCCAACCTGGTGCCATTAGTACGAACGAACAGATCGTGATCATGGATATGGGACTTGCCTTTCGCCTATGGGATCGACCGGTCGGCGAGAGCTTGGTGGATTGTACACGAATTGGGCAGAATTTGAGGAGAATCTCGATCCGCGACGATTCAGTGTTTACCGACGTCGTCGGTCACGAAGCGGGAGGCGTCCTTGAGGCGGATGGTCGCCTTCGCACGGATGTCGACGATCACATCGTCAAAACGTTTTCGGCGCTTCTCGTTGAGCAGTTCTTGCCGCAGGCGCTCTCGAACAGCCACGTCCGCCTGAATAATTTCTGTATCCAACGACGAAACCATGACGAGGTAATAGCCGGCGTCCGTTTTAATCGGCGCACTGACGAATCCTGGCTTGAGGGTCTGAATGACTTCGTCGACTTCGGCAACGACCAAGTCCTTGCGATAGGGGCCGAGATCGCCCCCTTTCGCTTTCGATTTTTCGTCGATTGAATAGCGCTGTGCATATTGGGCGAAGTGCCCCCCCTGGTTGATCTGCTTTTCCAGATCTTTCGCAGCTGAAATATTGGGCAGCAGCATCTGCGACACTCTTACTTTTAGCGGCGTCAGGAGTTCTTGCGAGTGTTGTTCGTAGAAGGCATCCAATTCTTCGCTCGAAAGTTCGATCTTGGTTTTGATTCGATCCTTGAGAAGCTCGTCGAGAATCAGTTGCTCCTTGTAGCGTTGCGCGCGATCGCGGATGGCATCGTTCTGGTCGAGTCCTAGTTTGCGCGCCTCCTGCATGAGCAGCTCACGGGTGATGAGTTCGTCGAGGAAACGGCGCTTGCCCCCTTCCTTTTCGTACCGCGTTTTGGTGGCCTCGGCCAATTCTCCCCAGCGGGCTTCGAACTCGGTCTGCGTGATTTGCCGGCCGTTGACGAGGGCCACGACACCCTCCTCGGGCGGTGGCGTACAGCCGGTGAGGAACAGAAGGCTGCCACCGATAACGCCGACGAGTAGAGTGAAGAAGCGGATAGCGAGGAGGTTCAAGGATCCGTTCGATGTTCGAGTCATAGGCGCATGAAACCTTGTCAGTGTGAGGATGGCGAAGACATTGTGGTGTTGGTATCACAGCCTCCCAGGCTTTGCAAGGTTGCTGTGAGTTCTCGAAAGATGGAAGGCCAGTCCTGATGCGGCATCTGGAGTTCAAACGAGAGCGGGGAGAGGAAGCACACCCGTTTCTTGTACCGGTCCATCATTTGGTGAATCGCTTGGCTTGAGACCCGGCTCTTTGCGTCGAGGGTGACGACGACAGAGTGGGTCTTGAGCTCGATCGTGCTGAGCCTCAAGGCCTTGGCCTGGAGCCTCACCTGCATGACTTCGAACAGGCGCTCGACAGAGTCAGGGGCCAGCCCATATCGATCCTGCATTTCGCCATGCAGCAAGGCGAGGTCTCCGACTTGGGTGCAGGACGAGAGGCGCTTGTAAAAGGAAAGGCGCTGATGAGGATCGGCGACGTATTCATCCGGAATAAAGGCGGAGACGTGGAGCCGGAGGGTGGGGTCCAGCTCTTCTTCTACCACCTGACCCTTGAGACGTTGGACGGCCTGTTCCACCATCTGCATGTAGAGATCGAGTCCGATCGCGGCGATATGCCCTGATTGCTGTTTACCGAGGAGGTTGCCGGCGCCCCGGATTTCCATATCGGCTGCGGCAATGCGGAAGCCGGCGCCCAGTTCGGTAAACTGCTGAATGGCCGTGAGGCGTTTCTGGGCATCGTCGCTTAACTGCCCCTCATCGGGCACTAAGAAGTAGGCGTAAGCCTGGTCGCCGCTTCGGCCCACTCGCCCGCGCAATTGGTACAACTGCGCGAGGCCGAACATGTCGGCGCGATTGATGAAGATCGTGTTGGCGTGGGGCACGTCGATGCCCGATTGGATAATGGCCGAGGCGATCAACACATCCGCCTCCCGGCGAAAGAACTTTAGCATTACGGCTTCAAGCGGTTTGGCGTTCATCTGTCCATGGGCCATCACGATGCGCGCGTCAGGCACCAGTTGTTGAAGCCAGGCTCCCGTCTTCTCCATCGTTTCGACTCGGTTATGGACGAAGTAGACCTGTCCGCCACGCCCCAGTTCGCGCAAGATCGCTTCGCGGATGAGCTTGTCGCTCGATCGGACAACCTGTGTGCGAATGGACAAGCGGCCGGCCGGGGGAGTTTCGATGATGGAGAGATCGCGCACGCTCGCCATGGCCATCTGCAAGGTGCGTGGAATTGGGGTGGCCGTGAGTGTCAAGACGTCGACCTGGGTGCGGAGTTGTTTCAATCGTTCTTTGTGTTTGACGCCGAACCACTGTTCCTCATCGATGATCACGAGACCCAGGTTGTGGAACACGACATCCTTCTGGATGAGCCGGTGCGTGCCGATCACCACGTCGACGCTTCCGGACGCTACGTCTTTGAGAATGGCTTTGGCCTCCTTCGGCGATTGGAAGCGAGAGAGCAGGGCCACGCGGGCTGGGAATGGGGCGAACCGTTCCGAGAAGTTGTCGTAATGTTGGTGGGCCAACAGGGTTGTGGGCACGAGCACTGCGACCTGGCGATTATCTTCCACTGCCTTGAAGGCCGCCCGCATGGCCACTTCCGTTTTTCCGTACCCGACGTCGCCGCAGACCAATCGGTCCATCGGCTTGCTGGATTCCATGTCGTGGGCAATGTCTTCGATCGCTTTGAGTTGATCCGCCGTTTCTTCATACTCAAATGCCGCTTCGAACTCGTGATACATCGTGCTGTCGAATCCATACGCGTGGCGCGTGACGAGCTCACGGTTGGCATAGAGGTCCACCAACTCGTGGGCCATCTCCTCGATGTCTTGCTTCACCCGTGCGGTTGTTTTAGCCCAACTGGTGCCGCCCAACCGTTCCAGGCGGGGTGCATGGCCATCTGCCCCGCTATACCGCTGAACATGGCCGAGCTTCTCCAGTGGAACGTACAGCGTATCGCTGCCGGCGAATTCCAGAATCAGATAATCGCTGTCGAAGTCCTGCACCGAGAGGCGTTTAAGGCCTCGATATTTGGCGATGCCATGTTGGACATGGACGACATAGTCGCCTACGTTGAGATCCTCCAGCGAGGAGAGGAAGGTCGCAGCTTTACTCTTGGCCTGTGGCTTGTGGCGCGCGCCTTTAGCAAACAGTTCCTCTTCCGTCAGAACGGC